>NZ_JACAXE010000034.1:0-44267 GCF_013391565.1 Acinetobacter sp. SwsAc6 | reverse complement strand
GAAGGCTATGGCGCAAGATTCTTGCCGCGTATTAATGAAATTGTGGTCATCGACTTCTTTGACGGCAATATCGACCGACCATTTGTGGTGGGGCGCATACATGAAGCACAGCGCAGTCCGACCAAGTTTGACAATAAAGGTCAATTACCCGAGACCAAAAAGCTGGCTGGAATAAAAAGCAAGGAAGTACAAGGTGAAGGCTTTGGACAACTGCGCTTTGATGATACGACTGGACAGATATCTACACAATTACAAAGTACCCATGGCGCCACTCAGCTCAACTTAGGAAACCTCAGTCATCCCAAAGAAACTGCAGAAAGTGAAGGTCGAGGCGAAGGTTTTGAACTAAGAACAGACCAATGGGGCGCAGTACGAGCAGGACAAGGGCTACTTGTCAGCACACACTCACAACAACAAGCGACTGCAATGCACCTCGATGCACAAGTTGCGAAAGAACAAATCGAAGCCAACTTAAACAGCAGTAAAGCATTAAGTGAAGTGGCGAAAAATCAGCAAACAGACCCACTTGAAGTCTTGGATAATTTAAAGCACTTCCTTGGTCAAATCGAAAAAGGCAGTCAAGAAAAAGCCGATGCTTTTAAACAAGCCCTCATGATTTTATCTGCGCCCAACTCAATTGCGATGACGAGCAATGAAGATATACATGTTTCAGCAGATAGGCAGATCAGCCAAAGTGCTGGGGATAGTATTAATATCAGTAGTCAAAAATCCTTAATTGCCCATGCACAAAGCAAGATCAGTCTATTTGCGGCACAAGAAGGATTACGTGCGTATGCAGGCAAAGGCAAAGTTGAAATCCAAGCCCAAGGAGATGGGGCTGACTTGATTGCTCGTAAAGGTATTCAAATTATTTCGACTGAAGATAGCGTGGAAATTAAAGCCAGTAAGAAAATAGTGCTGACTGCAGGTGGCAGTCAAATTGAGATTAGTAGTGCAGGGGTGCTGCCAACAACGGCTGGAAAGTTTGAGGTGAAGGCAGGTCAGCATACGTTTATTCCTGGAGCACAGGTCAATATGCAATTGCCATTTTTTCCGCAAAATGTGTGTTGGGAGTGTTTAGCACGAAGAATGAATCAACGCGGTGCATTTGTGAATAAAGGAGATGGTTTATAAATGTCATATTATATTCACGATGATATTAAAAGAATTTTTTCCACGCAAAGTGATCATGTTGCAGAAGGATTATCTATATATGCCCTTGCTGATGCGGCTCAGGATAAGTTCTTTTTAAGCAAATGGATGCATTTGCCCCAGCGTAATTTGCTTACAGAAGCTGCAGGTGAAAAAGCTGCACAAATATCGCCACATTTAATACAGTTAAATAGTGAAATGACCAGTTTGGAATGGATACACATTCAAAAAAGAGTGATATCTACACCTAAAATGACATTGATTGTATCGCCTCTAAATTTTGAGGAAATGTATGCACATTTAAGGCAATTTACCAATGTGAGATTCGATGGCGGTTTAGAAATGTTTTTGGCATTTTGGGACCCTATCATCTTAGCGACCTTGCTTGGACATCAAGCTGATGAGACTTTGTATATCCAAGAACAAGTATTAGATAAGGAACAAAAGCAGATTTTACTAGGGCCAATACACACGTGGTGGTATTGGGATCGGCTAGGTCAATTACAACAGATAACAGGATTAAACCTCCAATCTTTTCAGCAAAGTTATGATTCACAAAATCCATTGTGTTTCTCTGTGGATCAGGAAGAGAAAATGGTCGAAGCGACATTTCCTGATCATTTAATTTATTACTTAAAATTGAATAATTATTTTTTGGTTGAAAACTTTACCGCTTGGGATTTGTATCAATACGTGATTTCTGCACTTAAACAAGCAAGATGTTTTCACTTGCAAGGAACACGAGATATTTTAAATTTCATTTGTTTAAAATTAGGTTATCAGGAACATTTTGAAATGGATCTACAGCTGCAGACAGTCCTGTTAAGGGTTAAAGAAAAGCAAATCACGATGGATCAAGCCATGGAGATGCTAGAGGATTCCTCGCCAGCTTTGTAATGCGGAAAAATATATTTTTAGATTTAAAAATATGAACTGAATAAACAGTATAGATAATGAATAAGTTAATAAAATTGATGTTATTCCCTGTGTCTTTAACCTTAGGCTTAGCTGGGTGTATGGGTATAGGTCCGAATAAAATTTATGTGTTGACCACAACTTCATTTAACTATGCTCCAAATTATCAAGCTTATATGGTTATGATGAATGGAGAAGAAATGGGCGGAGGCTTTGGCGGAGCGACAAAGCGCTCAGGAGTGATACTTGGCCAACAGAATATTACTTGGGGTGAAGGGAATAGTGATAGAAAACATAAAGCGATTAATGTTGAAAATTTAAGCAAAAAAGATTTAAAGAATAAACGATATTTAGCGGTGCATTTATATCCTGATGAGAGCGTAGAAATTATCACGTCGAATGACTTGCCTGATCCAACGCAAAAAGGCTTAGAGTGGATGAAACACTTAAGAGAACAGAATAAGCAATTATTAAATAAAGAGTATAGAAAATGAGTAAATTAACCAAGTTGATATTATTGCCTGTGTCTTTAACCTTAGGCTTGGCTGGGTGTATGGGTATAGGTCCGAATAAAACTTATGTGCTGACTACAACTTCATTTAATTATGATCCAAGTTATAGAACTTATGAGGTGAGAGTGAATGGTGAGGAAGTGGGAGGAGCTTTTGGTGCTGGAACGAAGCGTTCGGCCGTGATACTTGGTCCACAAATTATCACTTGGGGAGAAGATAACAGCAAGCGTAAACATAAAGCGACCAATAGTGTTAACTTAGCTAAAGAAGACTTAAAAAATAAACGATATTTAGCGGTGCATTTATACCCAGATGATAGCGTAGAAATAACCACGTCGAATGATCTGCCTGACCCGACACAGAAGGGTTTAGATTGGCGGGATAAATTAAGAAAACAATCTAAGAATAAATAAATGAAAATTTAAATTCTGTAATTTTGACAATAATTTATTTCAATAAAGAAATTAACATTAGTACTGCCATGGTTGATATATGAGTATAGAAAATGAGTAAATTAACAAAAATGATGTTATTGCCTGTGTCTTTAACCTTAGGCTTAGCTGGGTGTATGGGAATAGGTCCGAATAAAACTTATGTGTTGACAACAACATCATTTAACTACGATCCGAGTTATAGGACTTATATGGTTAAGATGAATGGAGAGGAAATGGGCGGAGGCTTTGGTGGAGCAACCAAACGATCTGCCGTGATACTCGGCCCACAAATTATTACTTGGGGGGAAGATAACAGTACGCGTAAACATCAAGCCATCAATGTTGTGAATTTAACAAAAGATGATTTAAAGAATAAGCGGTATTTGTCTGTACATTTATATCCTGATGACAGTGTTGAAATAGTGACTTCTGAAAATGGACCTAGGCCAACATCAAAGGGGTTAAAATGGAGAGATACATTATGGGAAAAATAAGTCCCTAATGATGGGGAAAATATTGATTTATAATTAAGGATAATAAGTAGAATATATAATGCGTAAATTTAAAAAAATGATTTTACCAGTCTCTTTGATTTTTGGCTTGGCTGGGTGTATGGGTATAGGTCCAAATAAAACCTATGTGCTGACCACAACTTCATTCAACTATGATCCAAGCTATCGGCCTTATATGGTTAAAGTGAATGGATATGAGGTGGGTGGCGGATACGGCAGTGCAACAATGCGTTCTGCTGTGATACTCGGTCCACAAATCATCACTTGGGGTGAGGATAACAGTACGCGTAAACATCAAGCCATCAATATTGTACATCTAAGCAAAGAAGAGTTAAAAAATAAGAGTTATTTGGCGGTGCATTTATATCCTGATGATAGCGTAGAAATTACGACTTCAAATGACCTTCCGGATCCGACGAAAAAAGGTATAGATTGGGAAAATAAATTAAAATAATCATTGGGAGTTTCTTGTGTCTTTAACGATCTCAGAAAAAATTAAAAATAATAATCAAGATGTGTCTAATCAGCCACCTGTAAGTAAGCAAAGCTGTGAAGATATAGTAAATCTGTCGGTTTATTTTGATGGTACAGGTAATAATTTAAAAAATGATGAAACTGATAAAAAATGGGCAAATCCAGCTCGCTTGTGGCGTAACGCAGATACTTTTAGTCAGTCTGAAATAAAAATAAATAAACTTAGCAATGCTTTAAGTCATGCGATTTATATTTCAGGTGTTGGGACACCATTTAATGGTGAAATGGATCATTTAGAAGCATCTGTATGCTGGATGCAAGACAATGACTTAACGGGAGGAAGTACCGGTATTGGTGGAAGTAAAAGGCTACAGTATGGTAAAGATGAAGTAAATAAGCAGTTACAGAATATATTAGCTCAAAAAATTGAAAAGCTGGAAGCTGAACTGCAACAGGATGTGATGCAGCGAAAAAATGAAGTGAATACTAAAGTTATCAGCAATTTAAATCAGCATCGATTAATCAAAAAAATCAATCTTTCTGTATTTGGCTTTTCACGTGGCGCAGCTTTGGCGCGTGTATTTACCAATGAAATGATTTGGAAAGCTGAAGCAGAAAATTTAGAGCTGAAATATGAAATGGAAGGCTATGCCGAAAAAATACCGATGGAAGTCAAGTTTTTAGGCTTGTTTGATACGGTGGCTTCTTTTGGCCTGCCGGCAACAAATTTGCCGAATAAACTGACTTTCTCTGGGCGGGATATGGTGGTCGATCCTCGCGTAAAAAATTGTCTGCATTTGATTGCGGGCAATGAGCAGCGCTTTGCCTTTCCGGTAGATCTGGTTCGAAAGGATGGGGTATTGGCTAACCCTAAAAACTGGAAAGAAGTGGTTTACCCCGGCATGCACTCCGATGTCGGCGGCGGTTACGAGACAAACTCTCAGCATGTAAGTAATAATTTTGCCCGTATTACTTTAAGACATATGCTGGATACCGCTGAGCAAGCTGGTGTAAAGCTGTTTAATTATGAAAAAACAGCTGTGGAAGCAACAGAATTATTTAATCAGCAATTTAAAATTGAAGCAGAGACGCAAGCCTGTTGGGATGCCTTGCAAAAGGAGGCTGGAGCAAGCACAGGTAAAGTTGAAGATGATATGAAGCGCTATATGCAGATTTACTATAGCGCATATGGAACATTGCATAGACAAAAACAGGCATTGCATGCTGCTGGCAATTCAGATGCGAATATAGCTCAATCCGTTGCGCAGAAAAATCGTGCTGAAAGCAGACGCTGGTGGGGTCCTACTGATATGGCGACTGAAGTTGAACGGGTGAAAAAAGCCAGAGGGTATACCAGTGCAGACAGTAATCAAGTGACTGGATATAAACAGTTATATCGAGTGTTTTACCCCTTGCAAAAATTTTACGAATTTTATATTGGTCTTGATGACTGGGAACTTGAAAGCTTTGAAAAAGAAGCAAAGGAAAACACGATTAAATTTTATTCAAACTATGTTCATGATTCAAAATATGGCTTTATTTATAATGCTGAACCATTCAGTTACTTTAGACAGCGGACGGTGTATGAACCTAAGCGCAGCTGGAAAGGTAAGCGTGTAGATAAAAAATTAGGACCAGTTCATGAGCAAATTGCCCGTGAAAATGCGATGTCTGAAGCTGTGAATCAATCAGAAACTGTACCCGAGACAGCATTAAATTAACTTGCTTTAGATGTATGCTAAGTTTTTTATCAGCGCATCACCCTATTTTTATATGGAGATATTTCTTTTCTGTTTCCTGCAACGCTTAGTAGAAAGCGATATTTTAGATCGTATTATTTATTGAGTCATATCTTTCAGAAGGAATAGCCCTACTCATTTGCAGGTTTGGAGTACAAAAAAAGCGCATGATGACATGCGCTTTTTAATTTACAGCTAATTATTTTTCAACGAATGCACGTTCAATTACGTAGTCACCTAGAACGCCCATTTTTGGAGATTCTTTAAGGCCATGCTGGTCAAGAAGCGCAGCAACGTCGTCTAGGAATGCAGGTGAACCGCAAAGCATTGCACGGTCAGATTCAGGGTTGAAACGTGGCAGACCGATTTTTTCGAATAGCTGACCAGATTCAATTGCAGTTGTTACACGGCCTTGAGTGTGGAATTCTTCACGCGTTACTGTTGGGTAGTAAACCAATTTTTCTTTCGCGCCTAATTCACCAAAGAATTCGTGATTAGGAATTTCATTTTCAATTAAGTCTTGGTAAGCCAATTCTGAAATGAAACGCGTACCATGCACAACGATGATTTTTTCAAAACGTTCGTAAGTTTCAGGGTCACGAATCACAGAAAGGAATGGTGCAAGACCTGTACCTGAAGAAAGAAGGTATAAGTTTTTACCTGGGTTTAAGTCATCAAGTACTAAAGTACCTGTAGGCTTTTTAGAAACTAAAATTTCGTCGCCAACTTTAACTTGTTGCAAAATAGATGTTAAAGGACCATCTGGCACTTTAATAGAGAAGAATTCAAGTTCTTCTTCATAGTTTGCACTAGCAATAGAATAAGCACGCATTAAAGGCTTACCGTTTACTTCAAGGCCGATCATCACAAATTGACCGTTTTTAAAACGTAGTGCAGTGTCGCGAGTCGTTTTAAAAGAAAATAAAGTGTCATTCCAGTGGTGAACGTGAGTAATCTTTTCGACGTTGAAAGCAGCCATTAAAGGTCTCAATAAAATTATCAAATTAGAACAGCTTACTATTCTAATCTAAAATCATTCTCGATAAACTGAATATATTTAATTGAGCTTATCAGAAAAAGTGATTATGTCGGGTTTGATTTTGCCAATTATTGGTTATATGCGTTCTCCTTACCAAGAAAAGTTCGGAATACCGCGTCAGCCGAATTTGGTGCAGGTTGAGTCATATATAGAAATGACAGGTGAATATAATACCTTGCTGGCATTTGAAGGAATTGAAGCCTTTAGTCATTTATGGCTGATTTGGCAGTTTCATGACAATAAAAATCAGGATACTCAAAAGTTCCGTCCGCAAGTGCGTCCACCACGCCTAGGAGGCAACGAAAAAATAGGTGTCTTTGCTACGCGGAGTATGTATCGACCTGCGCCGATTGGTTTATCTGTAGTACAGCTAAAAAAAGTGGAAAAAGTTGGAAAATCTGTACGGGTTTATGTGCAGGGCAGTGATTTACTCAACGGCACACCCATTGTAGATATTAAACCTTATATACAGTATTCGGATGCAGTGGTCGATGCACAAAGTGGTTATGCACAAGACGAGCCTAGGCGTAAAGTGGTGTTATGGCAGCAAGTCGCAGAGCAGCAAAAAATCCACTTATTGCAGACCCAAAAAATTGATGTACGGCAATTGCAAGAACTTGAACAAGTATTGGCGCTTGATCCGAGGCCTGCCTATCAGGAAGATGCAATGCGTGTTTATAAAATGCGCTTTGCTGATGTTGATGTTGCATTTACCGTAAGCGTTGAAGCAGTACATATTTGTGAGCTTAATACAGTAACTGAATAGCGTGATTCCTTATAGGCAATACAGTAGCGTGATGAGCACAGCAATATGCAAAATTTGAATTGGTGCAAAGTAGGCAAAATAGCGATAACCGCCAGTGATAAATGCATTGATCGATTTAGCAATTGCATGTGCAATCATCCCAAGAACAAATGCATAAAATACGGTGCTATTGTCGGGCGTACCTTGTATTACAACAGTTGCCATCGCGGCATGAATTTCAAATAAAGATGCTAGTAAGGTTCCAAGAATTAAACCTGCATAGCCCAAACTCAAATTAAGCGCGTAAACACCTGCCTGAATCACCGTTAAGGTTAAGGCGATAATTGCAGCCTCTTTTAAGCTAAACATACGGCTATCTAAATCTTGATTGGGTGTTGTAAGAGGAGCATCTCTTAATAAGAGCCATGCACAGGATGCCAAAACAACTGTGGCGATGAGAGTAGCAATGACAATGCTTTTTAGCCACAGCATGCTCAGACCAGCCACAATAATCAGTAATTGCAATAGTGTAGCGACACAAGACATGAGTGCAGCACCTGCATTGTGTTTTGCATTGGCACGTCCAGCGCGAACTTCCATGCCTAAGCTTGCAACCGTGGCAGTGCTGGACACAAAACCCGAGGCAATAGCAGATAGCATCATGGCATTTTTAGAAGACAATAAACGTTTTGCAATATGTGCTAAGGATTGCACGACCAAGATCAGTGTAAGAAGTTTTAAAATAATATAAGGATTAAGTACGTCGCCCCAAAGTGGGGTATTGGGAGTAAGTGGAAGTGCGATTAGGATTAATGCCAATAAACACAGACCATCTCTAAATTCGGCTTCAGTAATCCATTTTCCTGCAAAGCTGTGCATGGAGTGTTTGGCTCTTAAAATGATGGTTAACCCCACTGACAAACCTGCAGCCAAAGGCATATTCCATAAACATAGTGCCCCAATAAAATAGGTCATCATAAAAGCCAGTTCTGTGGTAATGCCTGGGTCATCCGTTTGGTTTTTAATTGAAAATACTACCATTGCGCCCACAATGGCCGCGCCCATTAATCCAATATACTGACCAAATAAAAAACAGAGTGCGCCAAGTAAGGCACAAATGGCAAAGGAGCGAAGTCCTGCAAAGCTGTGCTGATTTTCACGTTGTTTACTACGTTCACGTTCTAAGCCAATGAGTAAGCCACAACCTAGTGCAGATGCAAATATAGAAAGCAATGTAGCAAATGAGCCTGGAAATTGTGTGGCAAATGAATAATCCAAAAGGTCACCAATACTGTCGTTATTATCTAGATGTGCTTGAAATATAGGCGAAGTTTTGAATGTCTTTCAAGCGTTGTATTGCTCAAAATAAGAAATATCCTTATTTATTTTAAGATTTTGCTTTAGGCAGATTAATAAGGCAGGACCATTAAATACTTTTAGGTGTTAATTGATGGTTTATTGATATAAAAAGCAAGGTGAAACTTGTTATAGTAAAAGTCTGTTTGGGGACTGAAAATAATGATACATAATTTTGAAATTGACACGGTTTGGTGTTTAGAGCAATTAGAAAAAGATGGCCGAATTACCGAGCGAGATCGATTATTAATTCAAACGACACATCGTCAACGTGAACAACTGAAATGGCATCCATTACAGTGGATTTCAAATTTTAATTTGCCTGATCAAAGTCACCCGCAGTCAGTTTTAACGCTGAATCGCTTATGTCAGTGGTTGGCAGAAAAAAGCCAGTTACCTTTTTATATTATTGATCCATTAAAAGCGGATGTGGCGGCATTAACCAGTGTGATGTCACAAGAATTTGCATTTCGAAATCGTATTTTGGCTGTTGAGTTACAAAATGATGTGGTGCTGATTGCTACAGATCAACCGTATAAAATGGAGTGGATGGCCAATTTAGAACGTACGGTACTACCGCGTAAAATTCAGCGCGTATTGTTAAATCCTGAGCAATTACAGCGTTATTTGGTCGAATATTATCAGGTCAGCCGTGCGGTGAATAATTCGCAAAAAACCTCGGCTTATGATCGTGATAATAAAGGCGTGGAAGCTTTACTCCAGCTAGGGGATACGCAAAACCCAGATGCCAATGATCAGCACATTGTGAAGTTAGTTGATTGGGTACTGCAATTTGCCTTTGAGCAAGGAGCAAGTGATATACATCTTGAGCCGCGCAAAGAAGCAGGTAAGGTGCGTTTTCGTATCGATGGAGTATTACACACCATTTATAATATGCCAGCCAATACACTGACCGCAGTCATTTCACGTATTAAAATTTTAGGTCGAATGAATGTGGCCGAGAAGCGTAAACCGCAAGATGGCCGTTTAAAAACCCGTACACCAAAAGGCCAAGAAACGGAATTACGTTTATCAACCTTGCCAACTGCATTTGGTGAAAAACTAGTGATGCGTATTTTTGACCCTGAAGTGTTGGTACGAAGTTTTCAGCAGTTGGGTTTTGAAGGGCGTTTACAAAATGCGTGGAATGAACTGACCAGCCATAGTCATGGCATTATCTTGGTGACTGGTCCAACAGGTTCGGGTAAAACTACTACGCTGTATTCATCTCTTAAACAATTGGCTACAGATGAAGTGAACGTTTGTACTATTGAAGACCCGATTGAAATGTTAGAGCCTAGCTTTAACCAAATGCAGGTCAATACAGGCATTGATTTGGGTTTTGCTGATGGTATACGAGCTTTAATGCGTCAAGACCCTGACATTATTATGGTGGGGGAGATTCGTGATCACGACACAGCCAACATGGCCATCCAAGCGGCATTAACAGGTCATTTGGTATTGTCTACGCTACATACCAATGATGCGCCGTCGAGTTTAACCCGTTTACATGATTTAGGTGTGCAACCCTTTTTGACGGCAGCAACCATATTGGGTGTTTTGGCACAGCGCTTAGTGCGGAAACTATGCCCGCATTGTAAGCAAGAAACTTTTATTGATCATCAAGAGTGGAAGCATCTTACATTCGATTACAACATTGATATGCCAGATTTTGTGTGTAAGGCTGTTGGGTGTGATGAATGTCGCAATACAGGCTATAAGGGGCGAGTAGGTATTTATGAGTTTATGCCACTGAGTTTGGAAACCAAGCAACTGATTGGCGCCAATGCAGATTTAACCAAACTTCGTTATCAAGCTCGTAAAGAAGGCATTGAACCGTTAAGAATTGCAGGTGCGCGTAAAGTAATGGCTGGTGTAACCACCTTAGAGGAAGTGCTACGTGTTGTGCCTTTAAACTGAGCACTAGGCATTTGCATATATGTCTGATGGTCTAAAATGTTTCTTGTTTTAATGGGGTGTGATTTATTTAGTGTGTCCAATTTCATACGCAAGATGTTTTGATCCTAAGATTCACCTCATCTTACTTTGTTTAAATGCAGTTATCGAATCAAGCATTGAATATTTAAACAGAGGAAATGAGCATGAACACATTAACTAAATCATTGATTGCAACCGTTTTTGCAGGTGTAGCTGTGTATGCAGTTGCAAACCCAACAGCACCACAAGCTAAGGTAAATGCGCCAGCCATCAATCAACAAGCTATTGCTACACCAGCATTGGTGACTGTAAAGCAAGCTTTGACTTTAAAAGATGATACTGATGTTCAGTTAAAAGGCTATGTTGTGAAAGCCTTAGGTGATGAAAAATATCAATTCCGTGATAGCACTGGCAGTATTACTGTCGATATCGATGATAAGTTGTGGCAAGGCAAAGCGATTTCTGCCAAAACACCTGTTGTGATTATGGGTGAAGTGGATGTTGATTTACTACCGACCAAGCATGTAGAAATTGATGTTGATCACATCAAATTTTAACAGCAAGTAAATTACCCAACAGAAAACCGTATGCGTGCATACGGTTTTTTTATTATGCTGACAGAATAAAAAACAGATAGATTTTGATTGCCCACCACCAATGTAAGGAATATCAACATGCGTATATTACTGGCTGAAGATGACGCTTCCCAAGCACAGAGCATTAAAGCATGGTTAGAAATGGATGGTTATAGCTTAGATTGGGTGGCACGTGGGGATCATGCAATTTTGGCTTTACAACAACATCAATATGATTGTGTGTTGTTAGATCGAGGCTTGCCTCAAGCAACAGGCGATGAAGTTATTGTGGCATTACGTAAAACGCAGCCGCAAACGCCAGTCATCTTTATTACAGCCAAAGACAGCATACAAGACCGTGTCATTGGATTAGATTTAGGTGCAAATGACTATTTGATTAAGCCTTTTAGTTTGGATGAACTTTCTGCACGCATACGTGCACAACTTCGTTTAAAGCAAGCCGAACAGACTCAAGCCAATATCATCAGCTTTGACAGCCTAAAGTTGGATGTGCAGGCGAAAACTTTATATAGGGCTGCAGAACGCATAGATTTAACCGCCAAAGAGTTTCAGATTTTATATAAATTGATGCAACGACCTGAGCATACCGTGAGCCGAGATAGGCTTGAGGAGTCCTTATATGCATGGGGCGATGAAGTCGAAAGTAATGCAATTGAAGTGTATATCTACCAATTAAGAAAAAAAATTGGCAGTGAATATATCAAGACGATCCGTGGTTTAGGTTATCGCATGAATAGGGCTACATCATGAGTCAAGCTAAGATTTCACTCCAGCAAAAGCTGATTAAGACCTCCTTATGGAGTTCGATTTTGGCAGGTGCAATTGCACTGTGTTTGCTATTTGCATTGTCGGCCTATCAGACGATGGATACGCAAGATGCCATTATGGATGAAATAGCCGATTTTCTGGTCGCTCAGACGCAACCCACACAGTCGAGCCAAACTATAGGTGAACTCAGTAAGGAATTTGATATTTCCTATGTGGTTCAACATCAGCAACGGATATTGGCACAATCTAAACTTGAAGATCAGCATGATGTGAGCGCTTTTGTATCGGAACGTATAGCTGATGATTACGGCTTTTATTGGCAAGACAGGCAACTGTGGCGTAGTTATAAGCGAATAGACTCAGAATCAAAGCGTGAAGTACTCATGCTTCAACCGATGCAAGAACGGGTTGAACTGTTGTTACAGAGTGTGTTGGGCTATGCTGCGGTTCTACTTTTGTTGTGGGGGCTACAGTGGGTGCTGTTAAAAGTATTAATGAAGCGGGATTTTGCAGTTATTCGGCAGTTTTCAGAACAAATCTCCTTAAAAAATCCGAAAGAATTGAGTCCGATTGATGCCAGTCAGCCTGCAATCATCGAGCTAGAGCCCATACGCTTGCAATTAAATTCCTTAATGCAAAGATTAGGGCGTGCCTTAGAAGCAGAACATCGTTTTACTGCAGATGCCTCGCATGAGTTACGCTCACCATTGTCTGCTATTCAAATGCGTTTGCAAGTACTACGCCGTAAATATCAAGATCATCCACAATTGGCAACAGAAATGCTGGCCATACAGCAAGATGTCAGCCGTGGAACTCAGGTCTTAGAAAATTTACTCTTATTGGCACGTTTAGATCCGTCAAAGGAGGAAGATCTTCCCAAAACTCAGGTTGATGTACAAGCAATCACAGAACGTTTATTGAGTGACTACCAAGAGTCTTTGCAACAGCACCATTTGATTCTTCATAGTAATTTAGAGCCTGTGACCATTGAAGCGAACGCAGAGTTATTGCAAATATGTTTGCGTAACTTAATCGACAATGCGGTGAATTACACTCCAGATCAAGGCACCATACAGATTCGCTTGCAACAACAAGGTCGTCAGCTTTATTGGCAAATTGATAACTCAGGTGAAGGCTTAGACGAAACCGTGATACAGCACTTTGGAGAACGCTTTTATCGCGTATTGGGAAGCCAAGTACAAGGCAGTGGTTTAGGGCTTTCGATATGTAAAAAAATTGTTGAATTACATCAAGGCCAAATAAAATTTTCAGCTTCTGAATTGGGTGGGCTCAAAGTTCTCTTATCTATATAAAGCGGGTTGAGTGAGTAGACTGATGCAGACTGTGGGGACTAAATAACTTCATTGTCGGTGTGATCAATAGATACATTACGTTCGTGTGGAAAATTGTTTTAATCTGGATGTAAAAAAACAGTATGCGCTGACTCATACTGCTTGTTTCCACGTTTATTATTATTAGAAATTGAAAATTATTTAGTTAAAATAAGACGGTTATTGCGTGTTAAACGTAAACGGTATTCTTCGCCTGCATGCATAATGCGAATTTCACGGCCCAATGCAAATAAGTTATTAGAATGTAGCATTGGTAGTGCATGATGAGTTTCGTTAGAATGAGTAAATAAGCTAAAAGGTGCGTTCATTATTATGTGCTCCGTGGTGGGTAGTGAACGAATTAAATGATAATCATTATCGAATAGACCTGTCAACGGTAAATGATAATAATTTAAAAAAATTATAAAGCTGTTTACACTTAAACATATTTCGTCAGATTTTGAGATGTTGCTTTATGGCTAAACCAAATTTGCACATAGCAATTGCTATTTTATTACATCAAGACCAAGTGCTGGTTGGCTGGAGAGATGCACAGCAACATCAGGGCAATAAAAATGAATTTCCAGGTGGTAAGGTGGAAGAGGGTGAAAGCCCTGTAGAGGCATGTAGCCGAGAAGTGCTTGAGGAAGTTGGAATTAATTTAAGTGAATGGCATCATTTTGATTTTATACGCCATGAATACGACGATGTAATTGTGAATTTGCATATATTCCATGGGGTAGTTCCGAGCAGTATGCTGGAATCGATTCGTGAACCATGGCAGTGGTATCGCCGTGATGAACTACTCAACTTAAACTTTCCCAAAGCCAATAAAGCCATGTTAAAGCGTTTGTATTGGCAACAGATTATTAAAATTTCAGATCAATTGAGTCAATTGGCGCAAGTGGATGACACAAAGCTGATGTATTGGCGCACGGATGCCACACAGCAACAGCAAATTGAGTTATCAGAAATTAAGTTGGAAGATTTGTCACGATTGATTGTGAATATTGAACTTTGGAAAAAGTTAAATAGCGTGCAACAGCAAAGTATGGGGGCGGTTCATTTAAAACAGCAACAATGTCTGCAACTCAACAAAGGTGATTTACAGCAAGGCGTACGTTATATTGCTGCCTGTCATGATTTGGCTTCTATCTTGCATGCTAGCCGTATAGGTTGTGATGCTGTATTACTCAGCCCTGTAAAGCATACTGAGACACACAGCGAAACTCAGCCACTTGGGTGGCAGGCTTTTGCAAGCATTGCACAGCAGGTGGATATTCCAGTCTTTGCATTGGGTGGGATGCATATTTCGGATTTGATGGAGGCGAAGCAACATCATGCTTATGGTATTGCTGGAATACGCTTCGTCTAAGGAAGTTTTTTAAGGGTTTTGAAAAGGGCTGTTATAGCCCTTTTAGCGCGTTGAGTGCTTTGTTCACGGTTGCGGTATTGTTTTGTTTTTGCCCAGACTTAAGAATCACTTGCCATAACTGTTTTTTCATAGCATCGGTTTGTGCATAACTTAAACCCCGCTGTGCCAAAGCTTGTGCATTGACCGCTTGGTTTTTACGGTTAGCAATAAGGGCTAAGTATAAAAAGCTTTCAGCAGATTGAGGGGCTAAGCGCTGTGCTTGATTGGCTAAATTCTCTGCTTGATTCAGTTCGCCTTTTGCGTATGCAGTTTGCGTTTGTTGCATCAATTTTTGAAAAGCAGGTAGGTTTCGACCATCATCAAACTTTTGGCTAGGTGCTTTTTGCTCAGGAATAATAATCTGCTTACGTTTAATTTCAGGCACATCATAAGGATGAATGACAACACCATCCGCAGCTTGAATTGGTTTATTGATTGGTGCTTTGTTTGAAACTTCTGTTTTTTGCTCAGGCGTTGGTACGCTTTGACAGCCAACCAACGCCATAAGGCAGACAACTAAACTGAGTTTGCTTACATCACAATGTAATTGCAATTTATTCAATATGACACACCTTAATTTGCATAGTTCCCGCTTGAAATCATTCGGGGTTGATTCGATGAATCAGCATCTGTATCCGATTCGCTTTCATGGATATAACCACCATCTGAATAATTATCATCTTGCGGTACTGAAGGCTGTGTAGAATCGATATTAATTGTGTTTTGTTCTGATTCATATTGTGAAGTAGCACATGCTGATGCACGTGTTGGTATTGAATTACGATTCAAAGGAATATAGACCGCGTTATTACAGCCTGAAGCAGACAAATCACCTGAACCACTATCAATCCATTGCCATGTCACTGCATCAGGTTGACGCAAATTTACCGGTTTTTGACGTAATTGTTTCATCACATTGGTCCAAACTGGCAGTGCACCTGAAGAACCAGTAAGACCTGTCGCTTTGTTATTGTCTAAACCTAACCATACTACGGTTGCATAATTTCCAGAGTAACCAGCAAACCATGAGTCACGTGTATCATTGGTGGTGCCTGATTTACCTGCTAAGCCTAAAGATGACGGTAATGTTGCATAAGCAGAGCGACCAGTACCAGCACGCATAACTTGCTGTAAGCCGTAGTTCAGAATGTATGCATCGGATGGATCAATTGTTGGTTGTACAGATAAACTATAACGATCAAGCAAATGACCATTTGCATCCACCACAGAGCGAATGGCTTTAACAGGGTATTTGAAACCACCTGTTGCAAAGTTGCCATAAATACTCATCACTTCCAGTGGTGACATATCAACAGCACCCAAATATATCGATGGATAGTTTGGAATAGTTGAAGTGACGCCAAATTTTTTCAAGTGATTGATAAATGTCGACATACCAAACTCTTGACCTAAACGCACGGCAGATAAGTTGTATGAATTGGCAAGTGCCGTCATCATTGGCACAACACCATGTTCACCACCGCTATAGTTTTTAGGTGTCCAAGTTTTTCCTTCACTTTGAATGTTAATTTGTGAGTCTTCAATTGGGCTGGCCCAGTTATAACGATTAGACTCGATTGCGCTGAGGTAAATGACAGGTTTGAGTAAAGAACCGACCTGACGTTTAGCATCCAGTGCACGGTTAAAGCCTGTAAATTCTTGAGTAGAACCAACAGCGGCAACCAGTTCGCCATTTTCTGGATGCGTCACCAGTACTGCACCTTGTAAATCTTTTAAACGTGCAGGATTACTTTTGGTTAAATTGGCAACTGAGATTTTAAAACTGTCTTGAATTCGTGTTTGAGCAATCGGATCTAAAGTTGTAAAAATACGTAAGCCTTGATTGGTCAAGTCGCCTTCTTGGTATTCCGTACGTAATTGACGACGGACAATATCTAAGAAATCAGGGAAGCGGGCAGGGCCCAAAGTTGGTTTTGCCAATACATTTAATGGACGTGCAATTTCAGTTTCATACTGCTCTTGGCTTAGCGTACCCATAACTAACATATTGTTTAAGACAATATCACGACGCTTTTTAGCCCCTTCAGGGTTACGCCACGGATTAAATAAAGTTGGACCTTGTACCAAACCAACCAAATAAGCTTGCTGTGCAATATTCAACTCACGTAGAGGCAAACCAAAGTAGAACTGTGATGCCAAGCCATAGCCGTTGATGGAGTAGTTTCCATTTTGGCCTAAGTTCACTTCATTTAAATAAGCTTCTAAAATTTCATTTTTGTCATAGTGTAATTCAATCAACAGCGCCATAAGTGCTTCGTTGACTTTACGTTTTAAGGTTTTTTCAGGGCTTAAATAGAAATTTTTAACCAACTGTTGTGTCAGGGTAGATCCACCTTGACGTTTACCACCAGTCAAATTACTCACTAAGGCACGTGCAGTACCACGTACAGAAATACCGTGGTGTTTATAGAAATTACGGTCTTCTGTGGCAATCAGTGCATTAATTAAAGGCTGTGGTACATTTTTTAATTTAATCAGTACACGGTCTTCATTGTGCTGTGGGTAAATACCACCAATCAGCATTGGCTCTAAGCGAGCAATACCTGTTGACGATGGTTTAGTTGCGCTTACATCGGCAATGGCATTTTCATTAAAGGCAATTTTAAGTACTTGCTCAGGCTCGACGCTATCACCAAAGTCAAAGCCACGCGTGTGTACATACATTTCATTTCCAGAAACAACGTAACTTCCGGTTTTGGCATAACTTTCAGTGTTTTTATAGCCCAACATTTTAAGTTCTTGGCTTAAGTCTTCTTGGTTTACAGGGGCATTTGTATAGATTTCTAAAGGGCGAGCAAATACTTTCGCAGGAATATCCCAGCGTTGGCCTTCAAATTTTGTACGTACAATGTTATCAATACGAATAAGATAGACACTCATTGCGACAAACATGCCAATGATAAGTACACAAAAAATGAAAGCAATTATGCCTATGCCACGTTCAGACTTCATAAACTATGATAAGACCCTGATAAATTGTGCTAATCATGCGAAGCTTTTTGTTAATTTGCAATATTTAAACTGTATAAGAATGCAAAATATACGGTGAAATCCGTTGTAATGAATGGCTTTAAAGTTTTTTTTAAAACAAATGTGTTAATGCTATGATAGGCATGAAGCGTAGTGGAGCAAAGGCGCAGGTGCAAATTTCACACAAATCATTTAGAAATATTGGACTAATAGGACGTCCAGATAAAGTTTCTGTAGTGGATACTTTATGTCTCATTCATGACCATCTTTTAAGTCTAGGTCTGCATCCTGTATTTGATAATGCAACTGCAGCCTTGGTGCCATATACCAATACGCAGACGGTCAGTAAGGCGCTATTAGGCGAAGTTGTTGATCTGGTGATTGTCGTTGGTGGCGATGGTTCACTCCTGCATGCTGCACGTTCACTGGTCAAGCACAATACACCTGTTATTGGGGTAAACCGTGGTCGGTTGGGCTTTTTAACCGATATCAAACCAACAGAAGTATTATTTAAGCTTGATCAAGTGTTAAAAGGTGAGTTTCAGCTGGATCGTCGTTTCTTATTAGAAATGGAAATCCGCTCAAAAGGTGAAACAATCTACGATGCCATAGCACTCAATGATGTAGTGCTACATTCAGGTCGTTCTGTACACATGATCGATTTTGAGCTGAATATCGATGGGCAGTATGTGTATCGTCAACACAGTGATGGCTTAATCGTTTCAACGCCGACAGGCTCAACAGCGTATGCTTTGTCTGGCGGTGGCCCAATTGTACATCCAAGTATGGATGCGATTGCCTTAGTCCCTATGCACCCACATACTTTGTCATCACGTCCGATTGTGGTGGGCGGGCACAGTGAAATTAAAATTTTGATTCGTGAAAACCGTGTATTGCCTATGGTGAGCGCAGATGGTCAAAATAGTGTTTCATTAAATGTGGGGGACAGTTTACATATCCGTAAACATCCATTTAAACTTAATCTACTCCATCCACCAGGCTATGACTTTTATATGGCATGCCGGACTAAACTTGGTTGGAACCAAGATTTTGACTCATTAAAACAGGATTAGATGATGAATATTGAACAAATGCTGGCCGTACTCGATCCTGAAATTGTTAGTCGTTTAAAAACGGCAATTGAAATTGGTAAATGGCCTAATGGCGTGGCGTTGACAAAAGAACAACGTCAAACCTGTATGCAAGCAGTTTATGCGTGGGAAGCTAAAAACTTACCTGAAGATGAACGTAGTGGTTATATTGACCGTGGCACGAAAGAAGAAGATGAGCATTGTGACTCTCATGATCATGCTGAAGAAGAATTTAAGCCAATTAAATTTATTTAAAGTAATACGGTCTTTTTGATCAATAAAAAAGGATGCTTAGCATCCTTTTTTTTATGGCGTTATTCACCGCAATATTTAACGTGCCTGCCAAAGTTTACGAGCATGTTGCATTGCAGTTGGGTAGTCTGCACAAACGCCCATGGTATATAAAGCAATGCCCATGGTTTCAATCACGGCAACTTCGCCGTACTCATGTGTGCGTTGGCCTTCCCAAACAGCTTTAAATACCGCAAGGTCGAGTTCTTCTTCGATAGGACTACGGTTGTCTGTGAGCTTTGCTAACTCATGTTCATATAGCTCGCCATTTTGGATGCCACAAATTAAAGTTTTAGCATCTGGATTGCGTTCAAACTCGCCACCTTCTCCTTTAATAACGGCACTATTTTGATAACCTAAGCGGTAGGCAGACTGTTGGTGTGAACTGCGATATGCAGGATGGAAAATCGCTTGCAAGGTGGCTTTGGCATTAAAAGGATTAATTAAACGCGCAAGTGTATGAATTGGTGAGCGTAAGCCCATCACATTACGCAGTGCAATTAAGTCACTTAGAATTGGTGAAATAGCATGTAAAGGTAAATAGGCAAAATTACTTTGCTTCAGTGCAGTTTCAACTTCAGTATCTGTTTGGCAGATTGGATAGCCTAAATATTCGAGAACTTGCTCTGAATAAACACGGTTAAGCGTGTGGCCAGAAGCCCCATGCATGACAATTTTATAGCCGTTTTTCGCAAGTGTTAGTGCTGCCAATAAAAACCAAGGATAATGTTTACGCTTGCCTGCATAAGATGACCAATCTAAATCTACAGCTAGAGGTTTAAAATTAAGCTGATCACGTGTTGCTTGTACAAAGCCTGCAAGTTCATCCACAGATTCTTCTTTAACACGTAACAACATGAGAAATGCACCCAATTGCACGTCCAAGACTTCATCTTTTAAAATCATGCTAAAAGCTTGATAGGCTTCATCATAGCTTAATGAGCGTGCGCCATTTTTGCCTTTACCAATAATACGTACAAACTGTGCAAAGGGATGTTCAAAATCTTGATAAATATTTCGTTTGGTATTCATAAATATATTTTCAGGCTATGCATGACATTTGATCCTAGTTTACGTGTATGCATGCGAGATTTCAGCTTGATTTTGGCGCTAAAACTAGCACTTATGAGACTATAGTCTAAGAGGTTGTGTTTGTTATTTAACCTAAATTAACAATTATGGGAAAACAAAAAACTAAAAAACAGGTAAAATTTAAACCAATTCGAGTGTATTACTCATCTCCTGATCCATTCTGATTTTTTATCAGGTCCTGAAGTAATTATTAAAATTACGTATACACATTTTTCTGTATTTAGCATGCTAAATACATAGGTATTCTTTTGTCTGGGCAAAAGGGTTTCAACTGTTTATTTGTGTTAAATAAACAAAAACTGAATATTTCTTATCATGAGAAATATGTAGTGAAGTATTATCATGACCAAAAAACCAATTTATAAATCACTTTATTTTCAAGTGATTGTTGCTATTTTTTTAGGTGTTTTGGTGGGGCATTTCTCACCAAGTTCAACTGAAATTGTAAATGGTGTTAAGCAAAGCGTACCTGGTTTGGGTGAGCAATTAAAACCATTGGGTGATGCTTTCATTAAGCTCATTAAAATGATTATTGCGCCAGTTATTTTCTGTACCGTCGTGAGTGGTATTGCGGGCATGGAAAGCATGAAATCTGTAGGTAAAACAGGTGGTATTGCGCTGTTATATTTTGAAATTGTTTCTACATTTGCATTAGTAATTGGTTTACTTGTAATTAACATTGCTAAACCTGGTGTAGGCATGAATATCGACCCAGCAACTTTAGATACTTCAGGTATTTCAAAGTATGTTGAGTCGGGTGCTTCGCAGTCCACAGTTGATTTCTTAATGCATATTATTCCTAACACAGTTGTTGGAGCATTTGCAGAAGGGGAGATTCTACAAGTATTACTATTTGCTTTACTCTTCGGTTTTGCACTGCATAAACTTGGCGATGCAGGTAAACCTGTATTGAAGTTTATCGATCAACTCTCACATGTTTTCTTTAATATTGTAAACATGGTGATGAAGCTTGCACCGATTGGTGCATTTGGTGCAATGGCATTTACGATTGGTAAATATGGTATTGGTTCGTTAGCGCAATTGGCGCAATTAATCATTTGTTTCTATGTGACCTGTTTGCTGTTTATTTTTATTGTACTGGGCGCAATTGCACGCTTCTGTGGTTTCAGTATTTTGAAAATGATTCGTATGATTCGAGAGGAACTACTCATTGTGCTGGGTACATCTTCTTCAGAATCTGTACTGCCACGTATGCTGAAAAAGCTCGAAATTGCAGGTTGTGAAAAGTCAGTTGTAGGTTTGGTTATTCCAACAGGTTATTCATTTAACTTGGATGGTACGTCTATTTACTTAACTATGGCAGCAATCTTTATTGCCCAAGCAACCAATACCCATTTGGATTTGGCACATGAAATTACATTACTTGCAGTATTGTTGATTTCATCTAAAGGTGCGGCTGGGGTTACAGGTTCTGGCTTTATTGTTATGGCTGCAACTTTATCAGCAGTTGGCCATATTCCTGTGGCTGGTTTAGCATTGATTTTAGGTATTGACCGTTTCATGTCTGAAGCACGTGCATTAACTAACTTGGTTGGTAACTCATTAGCAACAATTGTGGTTGCAAAATGGGTAGGTCAATTGGATGTTGAAAGCCTCAATTATTATTTGGCAAATCCAGAAGAAGTTGACCGCAAAATGCTTGAAGAGCAAGACCAAGCACATGCTTAATTCGGCAGAAGTTTAAAGTTGGGTTTAGAAAAGGAAGCTTTGGCTTCCTTTTTTATTGTTTATTGGGTGATATAGAACTTCTTGCAAGACATCATGTCATGGCATTCAGCCAAGTCATTTTTGTTGTGTTCAGCTGTGGGCCATTGGAAAAATATACATTTTGAACGCAAAAGTTTTCCTTCATGACGTGCCTCTAAAACTCCTCTAGGATGGGAGTATTCAAAAACAACAATCTGAAAAGGAACTGTTCAATGCTTGCTTATGATGCAGATTTAGAATTATTTAGAGATAACTTTCGTCGTTTTATGCAAGAGCAGATTGCACCGCATTATGAGCAATGGGAACGCGAAGGCATTATGCCACGCTCTGTATGGAATGCTTTAGGTGATAACGGTTTCCTGTGCGTAGATGTGCCGGAAGAATATGGTGGTTATGGTGTTCCAACACATTATTCATTAATGCTGGTCGAAGAGTCTGCACGTGCAGGTTTTAGCGCACTATCTACAGGTATTTCGTGTCACTCTGAAATTGCGGCACCGTATATTTTACATATTGGTTCAGAAGAACAAAAACAATACTGGTTACCTAAAATGGTAACAGGTGAAGTTGTGGGCGCGATTGGTATGACAGAGCCGGGTGCAGGTTCTGATTTACAGTCAATGCGTAGTAGCGCCATTTTACAAGGTGATCATTATCTATTAAATGGTTCTAAAACCTTTATTTCTAATGGTCAGCATGCAGATTTAGTGGTGTTGGCAGCTAAGACTGATCCGCAAGCGCGTGCTAAAGGCGTGTCTTTGCTGTTGGTGGATACACACTTGGACGGTTTTAAGAAAGGCACAAACCTCGACAAAATTGGTCTGCACTCACAAGATACCTCAGAGCTGTTTTATGACAATGTAAAAGTGCCAAAAGAGCAATTATTGGGTCAAGCGGGTCATGGCTTTGCTTATCTTATGCAAGAGCTTCCACGTGAACGTACTGCAATTGCAGCGACTGCTGTAGGTGCAATCCGTGGTTCGATTGAAGTAACAGTAAAATACGTGCAAGAACGTCAAGCTTTTGGTCAGGCGGTGGGGCAGTTCCAAAATACTCGCTTTGTATTGGCACAAGCCAGAATTGATGAATTGGCAACCATTGCATTTTATGAGCGTAATGTTGAGCTCTACATGGAAAATAAACTGGATGTAGAAACTGCAGCTGCCTTAAAGAGCTTTTCAACGGATATGCAGATGAAAATCGCGGACAATTTACTACAATTGTTTGGTGGCTATGGCTATATGACTGAATATCCAATTTCACGTTTCTTCGTTGATGCGCGCATCCAGCGCATTTATGGCGGAACCAACGAAATTATGAAAGAAATTGTAGTTCGTAGTATGTTGGGCCGTTAAGCTTAGATGGTTATATATTGAGTTTTAGTCATAAAAAAGAACCTTCGGGTTCTTTTTTATTGGCTCAAGGCAATCAAACTTTCACGAATAAAATAAGGTAAATCGGTAGATGATGGTGAAGAAATATAGAGGTTATTATCATTTACTACACTGACATCATAATAGACTGCACCTGCATCTATTAAAGACGATGCATTTGGTTTGTTAATTGTCATTAAGTGACCTGCCACAACCCGTGCTTGAATTAACAGTTGTGGAGCATTTGAAATACTCATAATTAATTTATGCGAATTGGCAAAATGTTGAATAAATTCGAGATAGCGCAGATCTTGAGAGAGGAGGTCATGTGAATGGCCACCGGGAATTAATAATGCATCAAAATTGTTTAAGTCAACTTCTGCAATGCTTTGATCAATTGTAACGGCGCTGGTGCAATGTTGACCATGAATGATTTTACCAGCTTGTGCTTCAATATTTAAAATCGAATGTCGAGCAGCACGAAAGGCTTCTACGGTTTCGTCGTAATGTGTGTCTTCAAAATTATGGGTCACCAGTACAGCAATATTTTTTGGCATGGTCGGAGACTCAAGAAATCTTTTAAAAAATATTACACCGTGTCTGCATTTATAAAGTGCGATATTTGTCATAATAAAGTATGAAAAGGTAACCAAGCCTCGGTACTCTAATCGTGTTTTTTTAAGACCTAGCACTCGGGCATTAGTTTGTGTGAAAGGTATTTCTTTTATGAAATTTTAATTGGAATAACTGAACTATTTTTTATGAATAAAGTGGTTGAGTTGGCTTTTTAGCTTAGATGTTGAATCATGAAAATTCCTGTAGTTTTCATAACTTAATAACAGGGTTGTATATATACAAAACAAGATTGAATGACACAAGAAGATGATAATTTAAGCAAAGCATAAAGGCAGAAATCATGTGGATAGTTTAAACAACTGTCTGTTTTTAAGGCTGAATCAATGAAAGTCGTATTGCGCAACATTTGAAAGCTAACTATTGTTATACTTGTTTGCAAACCATGTTTTTGAAGGGCGATATAACAATGATCAACGACGATCAAAACACGAAGGCTTCTCTTGACCTAGCTCAAATCCGCGAAGATATTGATTCAGTGGATATGCAAATTCAGCAATTGATTAACCGTCGAGCTAAATTGGCAGAGGCAGTAGCAAAAGCAAAATTTGCTTCAGCTTCAGAAGAAGATCCTCTGTTTTACCGTCCTGAGCGTGAAGCGCAAGTTTTACGTAAAGTTATGGATCGCAATGAAGGCCCATTGTCTGATGTCACCATGGCTCGTTTGTTCCGTGAAATCATGTCGGCATGCTTGGCTTTAGAAGCACCACAAAGTATTGCTTTTTTAGGCCCTGTGGGTACATATACTCATTCGGCAGTTTTAAAGCATTTCGGTCAGGATGCTGTCATTCGCCCTTTACCGACTATTGATGAAGTATTCCGTGAAGTTGAAGCGGGCAGTGCGCATTATGGTTTAGTGCCTGTTGAAAACTCATCTGAAGGTGTAGTCAATCACACACTAGATTGTTTCAAGACATCACATCTGAACGTAATTGGTGAGGTTGAATTGCCAATTCATCACCAGTTCTTAATTTCTGAAAATACACGTAAAGATAGCATCAAACAAATTTATGCTCATCAACAAACTTTGGCGCAGTGCCGTGGTTGGTTAGATGCGCATTATCCTGGTGTTGAACGTGTTGCATTAAGCTCAAATGCAGAAGCTGCGCGCCGTATTCGTAATGAATGGCATTCGGCAGCCATTGCATCTGAGGTTGCCTCAAGTATTTATGGCTTAGAAATTTTACATAGCAATATTGAAGATAACCCAGAAAACACGACACGTTTCTTGGTTATTGGTCGCGAGAAAGTGCCACAGTCAGGTAATGATAAAACGTCATTACTGGTCTCTGCACATGACCGCGCTGGGGCATTGTTAGAAATTTTAGCACCATTTGCTAAACACAATATTAGCTTAACAAGTATTGAAACGCGTCCAGCATTGCCAGAAAAATGGGCCTATGTGTTCTTTATTGATCTTGAAGGTCATGTTGAGCAAGACAATGTGAAAGCGGCCATTGAAGAAATTCGACCTTTAGTTAAAGAAGTTCGCGTGTTGGGTTCATATCCAATTGCGGTGCTCTAAGTTCACAACTGTGATGTGTGTGTTTGCATGCACATCACCTTTATTACTTGAAATAATCGGAAGTGTAAAATGACGTTTGTCCCAGCCAATGAAGGCATTGAAAAATTAAAGCCTTATCAACCAGGTAAACCAATCAGTGAGCTTGAGCGTGAGTTGGGGATTACTGATATTGTTAAATTGGCTTCTAATGAAAATCCATTGGGTTGCTCTGCAAAAGTAAAAGAAGCGGTAGCTGCTGAATTAGCTGAAATTGGCCGTTATCCAGATGGTGGTGGTTTTATTTTAAAAGACCAAATTCAGGCACAATTTGGCGTGGCACATGACCGTATTACATTAGGCAATGGTTCAAACGATCTACTCGAGATTTTTGCACGCAGTTTTGTATCTGAAAAGGATTCAGTTGTGTACAGTCAGCATGCATTTGCTGTCTATGGCTTGGTGACTCAAGCAATTAATGCACAAGCCATTGAAGTGCCTGCAAAAGGTTTTTCACATGACTTAGATGCAATGGCTGCTGCGGTTCAAGCCAATACCAAATTAATTTTTATTGCAAATCCGAACAACCCAACAGGGACTTGGTTTGAAGAAGCAGAATTTGATGCATTTATGCAAAAAATTCCAAGCAATGTGATTGTGGTATTGGATGAAGCTTATGTGGAATATTTCCCAGAAAACTTTAACAGCTTGAAGTTCTTAGATCAGTATTCAAACCTAATTGTTAGCCGCACGATGTCAAAGTGCTATGGCTTAGCTGCACTTCGTGTAGGTTTTGCTTTAGCTTCTGTTGAAGTGACCGACTACCTTAATCGTATTCGTCAGCCGTTTAACGTGAACCACCTTGCAATGGTGGCGGCAGTTGCTGCGCTCAAAGATGAAGCTTTTATTGAGCAATCACGTGTCGTGAACAAGGCGGGTATGGCGCAGTTAGAAGCTGGCGTAACGGCATTAGGGTTAAGTTTTGAACCTTCGCGTGCGAACTTCTTATTAATCAATGTAAATGCAGATCCTGCACAAACATTCGCAGCTTTACTTAAAGAAGGTGTGATTGTGCGTCATGTTGGAATTGCAAATCATCTTCGTGTATCAATTGGTACTGAAGTAGAAAATGAAAAATTCTTAGCTACTTTGGCTAAGGTGCTGGGTTTAGAGGCAAAAGCGTAAATTATGGCAACGCCACTGTTTGAAAAAGTTGCATTTATTGGCCTTGGGCTAATTGGCTCAAGTCTAGCTCGAGTGATCATTGCTGAAAAATTAGCAACGGAAATCGTCGCTTCGACGCGATCGCAAAAAACTTTAGATGATGCGAAAGCGCTGGGTCTGATTCAGGCGGGTTATACCAATCCGATTGATGCTGTAAAAGGCGCAGATTTAGTGGTCTTGGCATTACCTGTACGTGCGACACAAAAGGTATTAGAAACTATTCAACCGTATTTAAGCGCAAATGTCATTATTACGGATGTAGGTAGTACCAAAGGCAATGTGGTAGAGGCAGCAAAAGCAGTTTATGGTGAGAAATTACCTGCTGGTTTTGTACCTGGCCATCCAATTGCTGGAGCAGAGCATACAGGGGTACACGCAGGTAAAGTCGATTTATTTGCTAACCATAAGGTTATTTTGACACCTTTGCCAAGTAGCGCAGATTGGGCAGTAGATAAACTCATTCAACTGTGGCAAGCAGCCAAAGCTGAGGTCATTTGTATGGATGTGGACAAGCATGATGAGGTGCTTGCTCACACCAGTCATTTACCGCATCTTATGGCATTCAATTTGGTTGAGCAATTGGCCAACCGTGAAGACAATTTAGATATTTTCCGTTATGCAGCAGGTGGCTTCCGTGACTTCTCACGCATTGCTGCCAGCGATCCACAAATGTGGCATGACATCTTTTTTGCCAATAAAAAGGCAATTTTAAATGCAGTCGATGGCTTTGAACAGCAGCTAACGACTTTGCGCAAGTTGATTGAAGATGAAAACTCGCAAGCATTGATGGGATTGCTCGGACATGCGCAAGCAGCACGACAGCACTTTAATCACATGCTGGCTAAAAAACCCTTGATGGAGAAAAACAAAGTGACGACACAGCAATTTACAATTTTACCGGGCCAAAAGAATTTCCAAGGTAAATTTACAGTGCCAGGGGATAAATCTGTGTCACACCGCTCAATCATGTTTGGTGCGATTGCTGAAGGCACCACACATGTGACTGGTTTTCTCGAAGGTGAAGATGCACTTGCAACTTTACAAGCATTCCGTGACATGGGAGTGAGTATTGAAGGCCCAAAAAATGGTGAAGTTACGATTCATGGTGTGGGCATACATGGTTTAAAAGCACCTGCAAGTGCATTGTATATGGGCAACTCTGGTACATCGATGCGTTTGCTCTCAGGCATGTTATCTGCGCAAGCATTTGATTCGGTGATGACAGGTGATGCGTCATTGTCTAAACGACCAATGGAGCGTATTGCGAAGCCTTTACGTGAAATGGGCGCGCAAATTCAAACGACGGGTGAGCGTGGTACGCCACCAGTGTCTATCTCTGGTAGCCAAGCTTTAAAAGGCATTCAATACGATTTGCCTATGGCTTCAGCCCAAGTAAAATCAGGTATTTTGCTTGCGGGACTTTGGGCTGAGGGTGAGACTTCGGTAACTGAACCTGAGCCAACACGTGACCATACCGAGCGTATGCTTCGTGCATTTGGTTATGATGTAAAAACAGAAGGTAACCGTATTTCGCTACAAGGCGGTGGTAAGCTTGTGGGTACCAATATTCAAGTGCCTTCAGATATATCTTCAGCAGCTTTCTTTATGGTGGGTGCTGCCATTACAGAAGGTGCGGATGTTACGCTTGAAGCGGTTGGGATTAACCCAACACGTACTGGCGTGATTGAAATATTAAAGCAAATGGGTGCGGATATTTCAGTTGAAAATGAACGAATTGCAGGTGGTGAGCCGATTGCTGATATTCGTATTCAAGGTACGCGTACACTCAAAGGTATTCACATGCCTGAAGATCAAGTGCCGTTGGCGATTGATGAATTCCCAGCTTTATTTATTGCGGCTGCTTGTGCAGAAGGTCAAACAGTTTTAACTGGTGCTGCTGAGCTTCGCGTAAAAGAGTCTGACCGTATTCAAGTGATGGCAGATGGTTTGAAGATCATGGGTATTGATTGTACGCCGACTGATGATGGTATCATTATTGAAGGTAAGGGTAAGTCAGGTGAGTGGGGCTCAATTTTCACAGGTGGTGAAATTGAATCACATCACGATCACCGTATTGCAATGAGTTTTTCAATTGCGGGCTTACGAACTTCGGGCGCAATTAAAATTGTAGGTACTGAAACAGTTGCAACCAGTTTCCCTACATTTACACAATTAACAGCGAAAGCGGGCTTAGCAATTGAAGTAACAGAATAAAAATTGTTAAAACTGATTATTTTTTAGACAACAGCCAAGCAAAAGCTTGGCTGTTTTGCATTTATTGCTTATTCTAAAACCATACAACAAAAATGCCTTTAGGGTTTGATCATGAAAAAATTACAATTTGCAGCCAACTGTGAGCAACATCAAGCAAAGGAAGCAGATTCAACTGTGGCGCAAAAGCACGTCGCGGATCTTTTGGCAAGCAAGCTGGGGCAATATGGCTTTGAAGTATTGCCTCAAGGCGCTGACCGTGTTGCGGTCAGTGTAGATAATCATGAGCTACCACTTTCTGTAACCTGCCAAGGGCATAATGCTGAAGGTCATTTAGTCTGTGAAATTACGTCTTATCCTGATGAGGATCAAGATTGGTTGGAGCGCATTACTGAGCAAAGTTTGCTTAATCAATTGGCACAAGCTGTTGAAAGCTCATTGAAAGAAGATGATGCATTCAGTCAATTTAGCTGGAAAGGCTAAATTTTGATTTTGGGGTTCTTCGCGTCAGTATATGTCGCTTCATGCTATGCTGACCGAAATCTAAGTTATATGATGATACTCAAGAGAAAACGAATAAAGAAAAGTGGACTTTAGAAAGTTCATGAACGGAATGTTTGGGTACTTTAAGATGTGTGAAATTCCGTCCAATCCATGTCTGGAGGAAGTCGATGTTTGATTTAAAACGTATCACTGAGCAATTTGAATGGAATCCTGGTTCAGCTTATGGTCGATGGAGTCGGGCCATAAAAGAAAATGACCGTCCCTATATTTGGCTCAGCTGTAGACCAAGTAGCGAAGGGCGCGAACTTTATTGTATTAATCAAAGTGGTTCACCAATTGAGCGTATTGATGTGCTCCACAATACACATGCATTGGTTGATGGTGAGTATTTTAATAAAGCCAATGCTGCGCTGAGTTATACTGAAATCGCACATGATGAAGCCGTTAAAATTGCTCACTATGATGAATATTATGATTTAGATGTATTGCTGGGTGTTACTTTAGCAGTCAGTAGTACAGAGCTTGGGCATTTGGTATTAAAGTCGAAAGAGATTTTAGGTGGTCCTAAGCTTGATGATGTATTGCTTTGGAAAAATCAGTGTGATTCATCAAAGATAAAATAAAAAAGCCAGTTTGAGACTGGCTTTTTTATTTTTAAACGGCTTATTTATATTAGTTAATGAGGAAGCGTGTCATCGCAATACGCAATTGCTTTAAGTAACCTGTGAAGAAGTGGTTTGCACCAGGCAACACAGTGATTAAATGACGTTGTGGTTTCGCCCATTGAATCATATCTGACAATAAAGTGACATCATCTGCTTCGCCATGAATGAAGAGAATATCGCCTTTAATGTGTGGCGTCACATATGGACGTACACCAGCAACAGTTGCTGTAGGTAAACCACATAAGATGGTTTGTACAGGCTGAAGCTCAGTGGCAAGCATGGCATAACATTTTGCCATGACATGTGCACCAAAGCTAAAACCGCCTGCAAAGAAAGGCAAGTCTGCATGTTGGCTACGTGCATAGGCAATGACATCTAAGGTGTCTTTCGTTTCGCCATTACCTTCATCGTGAACGCCCGCACTTTGGCCAGAACCACGAAAGCTAGGACGATACACAACACAACCGCGCTCTAAAAACATTTGAGCAAGTAAAGTTGGGACTTTATGCTGTGGTGTTCCACCTTGTAGGGGATGGGGGTGAGTAACTACCGCGAATCCTTTCACTTCACCCTGTGGATAATCTACAAAAACTTCAATTTGGCCAGCTTGGCCTTGAAGGAAAATTTGTTCAGACATAACAAATAGATTAAATAGCAGGAGAATGCAGTATTCTACCGATAATGCTCAGTAAAAACACAGATTGGAAATAAAATAAGTCTACTGTTATAGTTTGATTACTTAAATTTTAATCAAGTTATCTATGCTCGCTTTAATTTCCCCAGCTAAAACTTTAGATTATGAAACTGCATTACCTACAGATCAGCACACATTACCAAGATTGCTAGAACATTCACAAGCGCTTATCGACGTAAGTCGTAGGCTGTCAGCATCTGAAATAGCCAGTTTGATGGGTGTGAGTGAAAAAATTGCAAATTTAAATGTAGAACGCTTTAGGGATTGGCAGTCAGATTTTAATTTTTCAAATGCTCGTCAAGCGCTATTTGCATTTAAAGGTGATGTATATACAGGATTAGATGCATATCATTTAGATGATGCACAAATTAACTATGCACAGAAGCATTTGCGCATGCTATCAGGTTTGTATGGCTTATTGCGTCCTTTGGATCTAATGATGCCGTACCGTTTGGAAATGGGAACTAAGCTACAAAACTCACGTGGACATAATCTATATGAGTTCTGGGGTGATATTATTACCCAGCTCATTAACCAAGACTTGTCTGAGGCTGGGAGTGAATTGCTAGTGAATTTGGCGTCAGACGAATACTATAAGTCGGTGAAAGAAAGCAAAATCCAAGCACAAATTGTACGCCCAGTGTTTTTGGATCAAAAAAATGGCAAATATAAAATTATTAGCTTTTATGCTAAAAAAGCACGTGGCCTGATGGCACGCTATTTAATTGAAAATAAAATTGAGAAAATTGAAGATATTCGTTCATTTAATTGTGATGGTTATTATTTTGATGCAACCAATTCGACATCAAGTGAATTAGTATTCAAAAGAGATGAACAAGTCGCTTAATTCAGTTTAAATAAACGAGATGAAAGCAGATCATTTGCATGGGTCTGCTTTTTTTTTGTAGAACTAAATATGTCATTCGTCGCTCTTGTATATGGATACTATGTCATATTCCTTATGCTAAAAACTTGAAAAATAAAGATCTTGCTAGAAATTGAAGTTACGTAAAATTACAAAAAAATGTATATTAATTCAAATAAATAAAATAATGTCTATTAAGTCACATTTTTGTATTTCATTTTGTTATTATTAGCAAAAGTTAGCAAAACAATAATTTTTAGTTATGAAGACATTTGTGATTTTAATTTTCTTGAGCCTTGTTGGTGGGCTATGCATGCTGGTATATAACGATGCAGAAGCCAAGCGACAGCAAAATGTAGATCAGCTGGTTGGAGAAGAGCATCTGCAAAATTCAGAAAATTTTTCATCAAGCGTTAAATAAGGCTAAAAAACAAACTTTAAAATCGTGTGCTGACTTTTGAGTTCAAATTTATTTTTATAATTTTTTTCTTAATTTTTTATAAGACTTCAATAAAACCAATATGTTATATATATTAAAAAACGATTAAACTTAAAATTTAGAAACATTAAAAAATCCCTGTGTTATAATTCTGTTCGCATAGGGTTAGATCATATTCATAGTTAAATAAACCTATGATTTAATTCAGGTAAATAGAGCTGCATAACTGTTATGCAGCTTTTTTGTTTACGATTGATAATGATTGAGCTTGTTAAGCTTAACTTATTGATTGTTTGTGCATATTTTGTTCTGAATGAACAGTGCTGGAATTGTAGTGCTTCGACATACACAAATTTAAGCATATGCAGTGCTGTGCTGTGTTTAACTTTGTGGAATGCTTAAGGCATAAAGTTTACTTAATAGGGGCTAGGTCATGACGACTCCTAATCCGTCTTCCGAAAGTGTGCTAGAACGTATGTTCAAGCTGAGTGAAAATAAAACCAGCTTTCGTACAGAAGTGCTGGCAGGTATAACAACGTTTTTAACGATGTGTTATATCATTATTGTCAACCCAATGATCTTGTCTGAAACAGGCATGGATCATGGGGCTGTCTTCGTTGCAACGTGTTTAGCCGCAGCAATTGGTTGTTTGGTAATGGGGATCATTGCAAATTATCCTATTGCTCTTGCACCAGGTATGGGCTTAAACGCTTTCTTCACATACTCAGTATGTTTGGGCATGGGCGTGCCGTGGCAAACGGCTTTGGGTGCAGTATTTATTTCAGGCTTTGTCTTTATTGCGATTAGCTTGTTTAAAATTCGTGAAGCGATTGTCAATGCCATTCCAATGTCATTGAAGCTGGCAATCGGTGGTGGTATTGGTTTGTTCTTGGCACTTGTTGCACTCAAAAATGCAGGCATTATTGTTGATAATCCAGCAACTTTGGTGGGATTGGGTGATCTGAAGCAGCCGTCTGTATTGCTTGCTTTGCTTGGCTTTTTAATGGTGGTTATTTTACATCACTTTAAAGTTCGTGGCGCAATCATTATTAGTATTCTTGCCATTACCGCTATCGCAACTTTACTTGGCTATAATGAATTCCAAGGTGTGGTGGGTGCTATTCCATCAATTGCTCCAACATTCATGCAAATGAGCTTTGAAGGCTTATTCACGGCAAGTTTAATCGGGGTAATTTTTGTATTTTTCTTGGTTGATTTATTTGACTCTACAGGAACTTTAGTCGGTGTTTCACACCGTGCAGGTTTACTGAAAGATGGTAAGTTACCACGTTTAAAAAAAGCGCTTTTTGCTGACTCAACTGCAATTGTTGCAGGTGCTGCATTAGGTACATCTTCTACAACACCATATATCGAATCATCTGCGGGTGTTGCTGCTGGTGGTCGTACTGGTTTAACAGCTGTAGTTGTAGGTTTGCTCTTTATTGCGTGCTTGTTCTTAGCACCACTTGCACAGTCAGTACCTGGTTTTGCAACAGCGCCGGCATTGTTGTTTGTTGGTGTGCTGATGATTCAAGGTATTACGCATATTGACTGGGAAGACATTACTGAAGCTGTTCCAGCTTTCTTGACTATTGTATTTATGCCATTTACGTATTCAATTGCAGATGGTATTGCAATGGGCTTTATTAGCTATGCATTAATCAAATTATGTACAGGCAAAGCATCTACTGTACCGTATATGGTATGGATTATTGCTGTGCTTTGGGTATTAAAATTTGCGTTGTTTGGCGGTTAATTCTCCGAGCACAAATAAGGGTGTAAACTCAGTTTGCACCCTTTTTTATTTTTAAAGAGGAATAAAGTATGAATCGACTTGAGCTCATCCGTGCTTTACCAAAAGCTGAATTACATGTTCATATCGAAGGCACATTTGAGCCTGAACTGATGTTTGCGATTGCCCAGCGCAATCAGATTGAGATTCCCTACAAATCTGTAGAAGAAGTTAAACAAGCGTACAACTTCCATAATTTACAGTCTTTTTTAGATATTTATTATGCTGGTGCAAATGTACTTGTACATGAACAAGATTTTTATGATTTGGCTTGGGCATACTTTGAAAAATGTGCTGAAGACAATGTTGTACACACAGAAATGTTTTTCGATCCGCAAACACATACAGATCGTGGTGTAGCTTTTAAAACGGTTATCGATGGTTTGCAACGTGCATGTGATGATGCGAAAACAAAGCTGGGCATTAGTTCGCACTTAATCATGTGTTTCTTGCGTCATTTGAGCGAAGAAGCTGCATTTACCACACTTGAACAAGCCTTACCTTATAAAGACCAGATTATTGGCGTAGGTTTAGACTCAAGTGAAGTAGGGCATCCACCTGCTAAATTTGAACGTGTATTTGCGAAAGCGCGTGAAAATGGTTTCTTGATTGTGGCACATGCAGGTGAAGAAGGCCCGCCAGAATATGTTTGGGAAGCTTTGGATTTACTTAAAGTAAACCGAATCGACCACGGTGTACGTTCTGAAGAAGATGAAGTGTTAATGCAGCGTTTAATTGCTGAAAAAATGCCGTTAACAGTGTGTCCCTTATCAAATCTAAAGCTTTGTGTTGTGCAAGATATGACGGAGCATAATATTCGTCGTTTGCTACAACAGGGTGTGCATGTCACAGTCAATTCAGATGATCCATCGTACTTCGGTGGTTATATGAATGATAACTTTATTGCTATTGCAGAAGCATTAGACTTAAGCAATGATGAGTTGAAGCAATTGGCTATAAACTCATTTGAAGCATCATTTATAGAAGATGCTGAAAAGCAACAATGGATTTCTAAAATTACATCTTTGGTGTAATTTTAGGTCACAAAAAAGGCAGCTTGGGCTGCCTTTTTATGCTTTTTCTTAATGGTTTTATTCAATTTATAGTTTGAAATGGGTATCAAGTGAAAACAAAATTTAAGTCGATGGTGCTTTTGATGAGCATGTTCTTTAGTGTGACATCTGTACAAGCAGCATCGCAAAGTCTGGCAGTTAAAATGCTAAAGCCAGTGATTGAGCGTCAATGTATAACAGAATTAAAGGACTCTAATGTTTGGAAGGCTTCAACATTTTTAATGACTGATCATAATAAAAAGCAATTTGAAGCAGAGGTATGTCAGTGTGTGGGGGAAAATGCTTTGAATGACGTGACTGTGAATGAAATTACACAGGCTTTGTTGAGTGAGGAGGCGAAAAATCAACTCATTCGTAAGGCAACACTCAATAGCATTAAAAGTTGTGTGATTAAAACTAAAAAATAACAGCACTTTGCCTGTTATTTTTTAGTTATAAACTATAGAGTGCTTGAAACGATTATTTAGTTTCTCGTTTATTTACCTTGTCTTATCATGCTCTTCAGTACATTGTCATTTATCAATGAAGTGGTGTTTGAGTGCAGCTAAAATATGGCCTGCTAATAACAAACCTGCCGCCCACGAAATATAAATATGTAAAGGTTTTACCACAGCTAAAAGTGCGGGATTGTCTTGTACAAGGCGAGGGATTTCAAATAAATACAATACTGGTGCGGGATGGCCTGCACTCCAACTGAATAAACAACCTGTAATTGGTAATGCAAGCAAAACGAAATACAAAGCTAAATGCCCGAAGTGAGCAAGTTTTTTCATACCGTTTGACATGCTATCTGGTAGCGCTGGTGCAGGATGGGTATAACGCCAAAATATACGGACAACGACTAAAAAGATCAGTGTAGTCGCAATATTTTTATGTAAGGTAATGACTTGGCCTTTAAAGCTTCCGTCATTGTCATAACTTAAAAAGTTGCCGCTATAGAAGCCAATAATCCAAGCGACAATGAAAATAATGGCCATGAGCCAATGCAGGACTTGAGCCGTACGTGTGTAATATTCTATGTTTTTATTCATATTGAGTTGCTGGGCAGTTGTGTGTTGAGTCAGTAGAAATGCTAATCGAGTTTGCTGATGCGCTCTATAGTTTAGATAGAACTCAGCGTTGATATACTGCAACGCTGAGTGGGATGACATAAATTGTGCATCTGTATTAAATTTTATAATTAGCAGTTTATTCACTGTGAAAATTTCGGCAAAATAGCGCATCTTTACACCAAAACAAAGGATAAATAGTGAAAAAATTACTAGCTGTACTTGCTCCCCTCGCTTTTGCTTTAACTGCATGTGCGACTGTAGATGGTACAACGGGCGCGGGCTCAACCACAGCAAGCACGGGTAATAGCTTAGCAATGATGGCGGTAAAAGTTGGTGTTTAAGCGAAATGTGTGGCTGAAATTAACAACAACACCTATTGGAAAACAGGCTCTAAATTATTGACCGAGAGCAAGAAGCAAGAGTTGGAAACAGAAGTGTGTTCTTGTGTAGGTGAGAAGGCAACAACAAGCGTGACTGCAACTGATCTTGTGGTTGCAGCAATGGATAAAACATCTCAAGCGACATTGGTGAATAAATTAGTAACAACAACATTAAATGCATGTGTTGTTGAAGTATTGAAAAACTAAGCACAATAAAATTGTGTCAAAAGGCGGTCGAATTCGGCCGCTTTTTATATTTGAGGAAAAAATATGCGTATTGCAGGTGCAGATGAGGCAGGTCGCGGTCCTTTAGTTGGTTCGGTGGTGGCCGCTGCAGTTATTCTAGATCCCAATAACCCAATTGAAGGTTTAAATGACTCTAAAAAGCTGACGGAAAAAAAGCGTGAAAAGCTTTTTGTGGAAATTAAAGAAAAGGCTTTGGCTTGGGCTATAGCTGAAGCTTCAGCAGCTGAAATTGATGAGATTAATATTTTACAGGCTTCGTTGCTTGCAATGCGACGTGCTGTAGAGCAATTAGAGATTCAGCCTGACCATTTGCTGGTAGATGGTAATAAAGTGCCACTGGGCTTAACCATGAGCTGTGATGCGATTGTTGGTGGTGATGCACTGCATGCTGAAATATCGGCAGCCAGTATTTTAGCGAAAGTAACACGTGATCATGACATGGTGGCTTTAGATGCTAAATACCCTCAGTATGGTTTTGCTAAACATAAAGGTTATCCAACCAAGGCACATTTTGAGGCGATTGCTTTACATGGCGTGATTGATGAGCATCGTCGTAGCTTTGGGCCAGTGCGCAAGGTCATAGAGCAAATGCAAAACCAATAAGTATTATGGTTCGAGGTATTACAATAGATAGATAAATTTAAAGCGGCTCAAGAGCCGCTTTATATTCAAACCAGTTTTAATCTTAGCGATTAAAATTGTTCTGTGAAAAATTATCATCTTCAAAAGAAGGTTGATAATCTTGATCGAGATGCTGTAGGTGTTCGTGCATAGCGCGTTCATGTTGAATTCGTTGGTAAATTTCTTCACGATGAACAGAAACTTCTTTTGGAGCATTTACGCCAATGCGCACCTGATTGCCTTTAACGCCAAGTACAGTCACACTGACTTGGTCCCCAATCATCAATGTTTCTCCGACACGTCGAGTCAGAATCAGCATGTTTATCTCCTTGCAAAACGCTAAACCTGCAATTGATCTAGAATGTAAAAACACAACCTGAAAAAGCAAAGAAAATATATCAGAAGTTGTAACCGTCATTGTTACGAATTTTATTCTGATTCTTTTCTTAATATCCTCACAGTTAATATAACAGAGCCACTATAAGAAAAACTATAGTGGCTCTGATTTTTTGTAATGTTTTTCAAATACTGTCTAACAATGACAATTTTTGACACATTAATTACGCACGAGCGCTTGATTCACCATGTTCACGGTCTAAACCGAAAGCAGTATGGAGAGAACGTACAGCAAGCTCTAGGTAATTTTCTTCGATAATTACAGAGATTTTGATTTCAGAAGTAGAAATCATCAAGATGTTGATGCCTTCGTCAGCTAGGGCAGTAAACATTTTGCTTGCTACGCCAGCATGTGAACGCATGCCAACACCAACGATCGATACTTTTACGATGTCATCACGTGTTGCAACTTCACGAGCGCCAATTGCTTGAGCTGTTTCTTCAAGAATTTTTTTCGCTTTCGCAAGTTCGCCACGGTTAACTGTAAATGTGAAATCAGTTGTACCATCTTCTTCAACATTTTGGATAATCATATCCACTTCAATGTTTGCATCGCCAATTGGCTTCAAGATTTTAGACGCAATACCTGGTTCATCAGGAACACCTAAAATCGTTAATTTAGCTTCGTCACGGTTAAATGCGATACCAGAGATAATTGGTTGTTCCATGTTGTCTTCCAATTCAGTCGTAATAAGTGTACCAACGTTCTTTTTGAACTCTTCATCAAATGCGCCGTCATCGTCATTATCAAAGCTTGATAATACGCGTAGCGGAACTTGATATTTGCCTGCAAATTCTACAGAACGAATTTGTAGAACTTTAGAACCAAGAGATGCCATTTCTAGCATTTCTTCAAATGAAATGCGGTCAACTTTTTTCGCTTTTGGTGCAACACGAGGGTCAGTCGTATACACGCCATCTACATCTGTGTAGATTTGGCATTCGTCTGCTTTAAGTGCTGCGGCAATCGCTACACCTGAAGTGTCTGAGCCACCACGACCAAGTGTTGTTGTGTTGCCATTTGCATCAAAGCCTTGGAAACCAGCAACTACAATTACGCGACCAGCATCTAAATTTGAAGTTAACACATCAGTGTCAATCGATTCGATACGTGCCTTGGTAAAAGCGCTGTCAGTCTTAATGCCGACTTGACGGCCTGTTAGTGATGTTGCTGCAACGCCAATAGAATTGAGCGCCATTGCTAACATAGAAATCGTTACCTGTTCACCTGTAGACACCATTTGGTCTAATTCACGTGGATCAGGGGTTTCGGTAATGGCTTTCGCTAAAGCAAGTAGGCGATTGGTTTCGCCACTCATTGCAGAAACAACCACCACAACTTGGTGACCGTGATCATGCCAACGCTTTACACGACGAGCAACATTTAAAATGCGCTCAGGAGTACCCATTGAGGTACCACCATATTTTTGAACGATTAATGCCATAACTATCCTTACCAAGTATATAAGCCGCAAGGCTTAAAGCACTTTTACATATTTAAAGCCGTCCTTTCGGGGCGGCTTTAATATACCACGCATGTTTAAATAACTGTTTTCACGGTTATTTAAGAGAATGCATTTTTGTCCGCAAGTGGGCAGAGTGCTTTCTCGTGGACTCCATCATTTTTATCACGTTAGAACTTATGCATCATTAAAAAATCCACATGAGTCTGACGTTTGTTTGGTTTTTATACAAAAGTTGATCAAAATTGCTTGATCAACTTTTAATATTTGCTCTTATTTTGCAGCTAACCATGCTACAAGGTCGCTCATTACAGCTTCGAGTTTGTCGCTATAAGGCGCACCACCTTGAGCCATATCTGGTTTACCACCACCTTTACCACCTAGCTCTTGGCCAAGGTGTTTGATGATGTCACCCGCTTTAACAGTTGCTGTAAATTCTTTAGCAACTGAAGCAATTAAGCTCACTTTATCGGCATCAATTGCTGCAATTACAATCACTGCATTATCTAGCTTAGATTTCACGCCGTCATGTAAGTTACGAAGCGATTTCGCATCTACATTTTGAACAGTGGTAATTAAAGTTTGACGACCTGCGATGTCTTGAACTTGACTCAAAAGCTCAGCAGCTTGGAAGCTTGCTAATTTTTGGTTCAATTGTTCAATTTGCTTTTGCAGGCTAGATGCGGTGTGAGACAAAGCTTCAACTTTTTCTAAGGTTTGATCTTTTTGCGCTTTAAGCAAATCGTTAATTGCGTGAATATCACGTTCTGCTTTTTGAGCAACTTGAATTGCTTTAGTGCCTGTAACTGCCTCAATACGACGTACACCTGCTGCTACACCACCTTCAGAAGTGATTTTGAACAAACCGATGTCGCCAGTACGCTTAACGTGGATACCGCCACACAATTCGATTGAGAAGTTTTTCTCTTCAATGATTGAACCCATTGAAAGTACACGAACTTCTTCACCGTATTTTTCACCAAACAACATCATCGCGCCTTTTGCTTTCGCAGATTCGATGTCTAGAAGTTCAGTAGAAACAGCAGTGTTAGCAATCACTTCGGCATTTACAAGACGTTCAATTTCTTGAAGCTGTTCAAATGAAACAGGTTGGTCGTTGGCAAAGTCGAAACGTAAAATGTCAGACGCAACCAATGAGCCTTTTTGTTGTACGTGAGTACCCAAGATTTGACGTAATGCAGCATGTAGAAGGTGAGTTGCAGAGTGGTTACGCGCAGTAGCTGCACGAATGTCTGCTTTTACAGTTGCTTCAACATTTTGAGTAACTTTCAAGTTACCCATCGTCACAATACCTTGGTGTACGAATGCGCCACCAGATTTTTTCGTATCTTGAACTTCGAAAATACCTGTATCGTTTTTGAAGATACCTGTATCACCGATTTGACCGCCACTTTCTGCATAGAAAGGTGTTTGGTTTAATACGATTAAAGCTTCGTCGCCTTCAACCACTTCATCAACTTGCTCACCATCTTTGTAGATTGCGATGATTTGACCTTCACCCGCAGTTGCATCGTAACCGTCGAATTGAGTTTCACCTTCAACTTTAACAACAGCGTTGTAGTCGATTGCAAATTTACCTGCATCACGTGCACGTTGACGTTGCGCAGCCATTTCAACTTCAAAACCAGCTTCGTCAATCGTTAATTCACGTTCACGTGCAATGTCAGCAGTTAAGTCAGTTGGGAAACCATAAGTATCGTAAAGTTTAAATACCACTTCACCAGGAATTACAGAACCTTTTAGTTGTGCCAATTCGCCTTCAAGCAATTTCAAACCTTGCTCTAAAGTTTTCGCGAATTGTTCCTCTTCTTTCAAGAGCTGTGCTTCGATACGCGCTTGCTGTGCAGCAAGTTCAGGGTAAGCAGCACCCATCACTTCAATAAGTGGCTTCAACATTTTGTGGAAGAATGAACCTGTTGCGCCAAGCTTGTTACCATGACGTACTGCACGACGGATAATACGGCGTAGTACATAGCCACGGCCTTCATTAGAAGGGTTTACGCCATCAGCAATTAGGAATGAGCATGAACGTGCATGGTCAGCTACAACTTTTAAAGACGCTGGGTATTCAACAGGTTTACCTTCAGCTTGAGCTTTTGCTTCAAGCTCAGTGGTATCTAAACCAATGATTTCAGCCGCAGCTTTAAGCAAGTGTTGGAATAGGTCGATTTCGTAGTTTGAGTTTACGTGCTGTAAAACTGCAGAAATACGTTCTAAGCCCATACCTGTATCTACAGAAGGTGCAGGAAGAGGGTGGAGTACGCCGTCAGCAGTACGGTTGAACTGCATGAATACGTTGTTCCAAATTTCAATGAAACGGTCGCCATCTTCTTCAGGCGTGCCTGGTAGGCCGCCCCAGATGTGGTCGCCATGGTCAAAGAAGATTTCAGAACATGGACCGCAAGGGCCAGTGTCGCCCATTGCCCAGAAGTTATCTGATGCGTATTGACCGCCTTTGTTGTCACCAATACGGATAATACGAGATGCATCTAGACCAATTTCTTTGTTCCAGATATCAAAAGCTTCATCATCTGTGTGATAAACAGTGGCATAAAGTTTGTCTTTTGGAAGACCTAACCATTTTTCGTTGGTTAAGAAATCCCATGCAAATGTGATCGCATCACGTTTGAAGTAATCGCCGAAAGAGAAGTTACCTAACATTTCAAAGAATGTGTGGTGACGTGCTGTATAACCAACGTTGTCTAAGTCGTTGTGTTTGCCGCCTGCGCGTACACATTTTTGTGAAGAAGTTGCACGAACGTAGTCACGTTTTTCAAGACCAAGGAAGCAGTCTTTAAACTGGTTCATACCTGCGTTTGTGAACAATAATGTTGGGTCGTTGGCAGGTACCAGAGAACTCGACGCGACACGTGTATGCCCTTGCGATTCAAAATAGCTTAAAAAAGCTTCGCGAATTTCAGCTGATGTCATAAAACGAGTACTCACAACCAAGTCTCTCCTAATTTCGATTTGGTAATAGCATATCAAGCAAGTCTTACAAAAATTTAAAGCTGGCTTGAGATGCTGACATAAAATTTAAAAACGCTAAATTATAACGGAAAAAGGTGTGGTGACCAATGATTTTCGGCTATCTCTATGACTTTTTATACAATTCAAAGGGAATCATGCATTTCTCTGAAAATTGTCGAATTTTTGCTTTATTTTTATTTTAGATTGTTTTGTGTTTTCAGCTGGATTTTGCTTCGTTATGGAATGACTTTTCAGTATTGAGTTAATGTTTATTTTGCCAGCTAAATTTGAAGTGATATTTAAAATATTCCAAGCTGTTTTTGAAATCTATTGGATGGAATTCCTTATTTGGTGAGGTTAAATACGTAGTAAATTTAATGTTGATGAATTTTAAGCATTTTTAGGAAATTACCCAGCCGTTTGAATAGATTTGACTTCAAGTTAAGGAGTCTTTTTCATCATTGAGATGTTTGATGTAAAAATAAAAAAATGCCCAATAACTAATAAAAGAATTAATGATAACTATTGTGGGTTGAAATCAATTAACATAGAGGTGCTTTAAGGTAACAGTTTCATATTACAAGGTTTGAGTCATGCAACGAGTGGCAATTAATGGATTTGGTCGAATTGGGCGTAATGTGTTACGTGCTTGGTTTGAAAATCCAAAGCACTTTAATTTTGAAGTTGTAGCCATCAATGATGTTGCAGACATAGAAACCTTGGTGCATTTATTTAAATACGATACAACACATGGTCGCTTTCAGGGGCTAGTGAGTGTTGAACAACACGAATACCATCATTATTTAAATATTCAGTCTGCGACGCAAACTTTGCGCGTGGAAGTACTCAATCAAGCTCATCCTTATGATTTGCCATGGCAAAATTTAGATATTGATGTGGTGCTTGAGTGCACAGGTTTATTTCGCTCACGTGAAGCGGCTACACAACATATTACTGCTGGGGCAAAGCGTGTCATTATTGGTGCGGCACCGTTTGATACCGTAGATGCGGCCATTGTATATGGTGTGAATCACCAAGATGTAAAAGATACCGATCAGATTATTTCCAGTGTGTCTTGTACCACCCAAGCATTGGTGCCTTTGGTTAAAATCATTGATGATGCGTTTGGTATAGATACTGCGATGATGACTGAAATTCACGCAGTCACAGCGGATCAATCAGTTTTGGATCATGCACATCGTGATTTACGTCGTGCTCGTGCATCAGGTCAAAATATTATTCCCACTACATCATCTGCATTAGGCGCTTTAAAGCAGGTGTTGCCTAAAATGGCCGATCGAATTAATGGATATTCAATTCGTGTACCCACTATTAATGTGGCAGCCATAGATCTTACGTTTATTTCGCAAACAGAAATTAATGTAGCACAGGTGAATCAGGTTTTAACGGAAGCTGCGCATAGCCGTTATGCTGAAATTATGCAGGTAACCGATGAGCCATTGGTGTCGAGTGATTTTAATCACTCTCCATACTCTTTAATTGTGGATTTAACCCAAACTATGGTGGTGGGTAAGCAAGCAAAAGTCTTTGCGTGGTACGACAATGAATGGGGTTATGCGAACCGCTTATTAGATTTATGTGAGTCTTTTACCGTCTAATGCTTTTAAAACAGCTCAGGATTATACGGTACTAACCATAAGATTACTTTTGAACATCATTTGTGCAGCGGTTTTTGTTATTTCTAAGCCTTATTTCTTGTGCTTGTTTGATCGATTTTTTAAAAGCTGTGCGTGCTGGTTGATGGGTGAGCATATTGGCTAAAGCCGATATTTAATTTTGCTGGCTTCAACATCATTTACTTTCGAATGTGTTTTAAAGGCATTCAAATAATTAAAAAGATGAAATGACGTGAAAAGTAGATGTATTTTATAGAATTAAGCATTCATTGGTAATCCCCCCTAAAAATAATAGGATCTAAAAGTAGAATTTTCTCTTAAGATACGAGCAGGAGATTCTGCATGAAAACATCTAAATTTACTGATAGTCAGATCATGTCCATCTTGAA
>NZ_JACAXE010000033.1:0-44631 GCF_013391565.1 Acinetobacter sp. SwsAc6 | reverse complement strand
AAGCAAAAAATGGACAATGCCTATCCAAAATTGGAAATCTGCTATGAACCGCTTTAGTATCATGTTTGAAGAGCGTGTAACCAAGTATTTTTAAAACTGTATTTACACAGAATTATTTACACCCTCTTGTGGTGAGCTTAATGGGCAAAGCTCCATCTAAAGATGTCACAGATCGTTTTGAACAAGCCGATCAGCTTTATAAAGACAGCGTATAAATACAGTCTTAAAGTAGTGCAATAAAAAAGAGGACATTCAGTCCTCTTTTTTATTACTGTTCAACTGTCAGTCTTGCCTTTAATACAGCTAACCTATGCTTTACGTGTCAATAAAAACTGCGTAATGTTGGTCAGTTCAGTAACTTGCGATTCATCAAAATGCGCCAAGGCATTCATTGCTTGATGATGCAACTCCAATGCGTAAGCCTGTGCCGCTTCAAGCCCCATCAATGCAGGATAAGTCGATTTATCCACTTGCTGATCTTTACCAGCGGTTTTACCTAACATTGCTGTGTCTGAAGTAATATCTAAAATATCGTCCTGCACTTGAAAGGCTAAACCAATGGCTTGGGCAAACTCGCGTAACTTTGGAATGGCAATATCTGTGCCTTCAAAAATCGTCACTGCCGCCATCAAAACTGCAGCAGAAATAAGTGCACCTGTTTTATTGGTATGAATATTTTCCAAGGCTTGCTGATCAACATGTTTGCCTTCAGCCTGTAAATCAAGCACCTGCCCATTCACCATTTTAGATGAAGCTGTTGCAAGTATTTGCATTTGCTTTAACACAATACTGGCTTCAACCGCAGGACCTTGATCAAACAAACGACTTCCCAAAATCTCAAAGGCCATTGATTGTAAAATATCACCAGCGAGCAATGCAGTATCTTCACCATAAGCCACGTGACATGTCGGTTGGCCACGACGTAATAGGTCATTGTCCATACAAGGCAAATCATCATGTGCCAAGGAATAGCAATGGATAAATTCTATGGCAACCGCAGCACGACGTACTGCTGCAGCATTGGCATTCGGCTGAATCGCTGCTGTTGCATAACATAGTGCTGGACGTACACGCTTGCCACCCAACATCACCGCATGATGGACTGCACTTTTTAAAGGCTCTGGAATTGCAAAAGCATCTAAGGCTGTTAACAAATCCTGCTGAATTCGCTGCTGTGCTTCACTAAGTGGATGCACAGAAATGCCAGTTAAGGTTGACACATTCACCTCGATTACCTGATTAAGCTTTTATTTTAAAATGCTGTTCAGCACGTCGTCGCGCCAAAGCATCGCATCTGGTTGCCAGCATCATACTGCTTTCTGGGGCTATTCTCTATGCAACTTGATGTTTCTTGCAGCTAAATTAGCATTTAACCGTCCATGATCGCATCAAAGCGTGTGATTCAAATCATTAAACCTCAATATGCTAACCGCTAAAGCTCGCTTTATTTTTATATAAGCTTATGCTTTTCAAATTCATTCCAAGCCTAACTGAACAATAAAAACTATTGCCACGCTTGTTTACATTAAAAAAGCCCCTGTACTTGAAGCATACAAGGGCTTTTAGAGATTAAAAATATTAATGATTCAACTTAAGCGATGGTTTCCGCAGGAATACGTACCCAACCTTCCATTAATACACGAGCACTACGGCTCATTACTGCTTTTTTCACCACCCACTGCCCTTCGACCAATTCGGCCTGAGCACCCACACGGAGTGTGCCTGAAGGATGTCCAAAGCGTACAGCCTCACGTTCACCACCGCCTGCTGCCAAATTCACTAAAGTTCCTGGTACAGCAGCTGCCGTACCAATGGCAACAGCTGCTGTTCCCATCATGGCATGGTGTAATTTACCCATTGATAGTGCACGAACCAATAAATCTGTATCGCCAGTTTCAAGCTGCTTACCGCTTGAAGATACATAAGCTTTAGGCTCAGAAACAAAAGCGATTTTTGGGGTATGCTGACGCTGTGCTGCTTCTGATACGTCCTGAATCAAGCCCATAAATTTGGCACCATACGCACGGATTTTCTCAAATTTAGCCAGTGCATTTGCATCGCTGTTTATATCGTCTTGTAATTCAGTCCCAACATAACCCAGTGCTTCAGCTTTCATAAAAATCGTAGGAATGCCCGCATTAATAAACGTCGCTTCAAAAGTGCCAATGTCTGGAACTTCAAACTCGTCAACGACATTGCCCGTTGGGAACATAGCACCACCGTCTTCGCCATCATCTGCAGGGTCTAAAAATTCAATTTGCACTTCAGCTGCTGGAAAAGTTACACCATCAAGTTCAAAGTCCCCAGACTCTTGCACTTGACCATCACGCATCGGGACATGTGCAATAATCGTTTTTTGAATATTGGCCTGCCAAATACGCACCGTACAGATCCCATCGTTTGGAATACGTGTGCTGTCAACTAAACCGTTAGAAATGGCAAATGCTCCAACTGCTGCTGTTAAATTGCCACAGTTACCACTCCAATCAACAAAGGCTTTATCAATAGCCACCTGACCAAATAAGTAGTCGACATCATGATCTGGTTGTGTACTTTTAGATAAAATTACCGTTTTACTGGTACTAGAAGTTGCCCCCCCCATGCCATCAATTTGCTTAGCGTATGGATCTGGACTCCCAATCACACGTAATAAAATTTGGTCTCGAACGTATCCTGCTTGTTGTGCAACTTCTGGCAAGTCATCTTGCTTAAAAAATACACCTTTACTGGTACCACCACGCATATAAGTTGCAGGAATACGGATTTGGGGTGCATAACTCATTTTTATTCAGTCCTTCATATTTATCATTTGTTGAGTCAAATAGCGTTATTTGAGCACTCAGAATCATACCTTTTTTTGTCAATCTTTTATCTAACCCATGACTTAAGTATAAAAAAACAGCATTTGTATTTTCAAATCTTATACATTTCTAATAACCACTTCTAAACAAATAAAATTAATATATTGATTCATATATTTTTAATATGAAAAATCAAATTAAATAATTTTAATTCGATTGATAAATATTTTTTATAGATTTTGAGCTACTAGGCTATTTCTTCTCAATCTATTACAATCTTTCACTTACTCCATTGTCGGGTGAGTACTTTGAATAACGAATCTTCACAACTGCAGCGCGGCTTAAAAAACCGTCATATCCAGCTCATCGCGATGGGCGGAGCGATCGGTACAGGCCTATTCTTGGGTTCAGCCCAGGTCATTCAATCTGCAGGACCCTCTATTATTTTAGGTTATGCCATTGGCGGCCTGATCGCATTTTTAATTATGCGCCAACTCGGGGAAATGATTGTTCATGAACCTGTTGCGGGATCTTTCAGTCATTTTGCAAACAAATACTGGGGTAAATTTCCAGGCTTTTTAGCAGGTTGGAACTATTGGATTTTATATGTCCTAGTTGCCATGACTGAACTTACTGCTGTCGCTAAATATATTAATTATTGGTGGCCTCACATCCCTGCATGGTCTTCAGTTTTATTCTTTTTTATCGTGATTACTCTAGTCAATCTCGGCAATGTGAAGTTTTATGGTGAATCTGAATTTTGGCTATCAATTGTCAAAGTGACTGCTGTCGTTTCGATGATTCTATTCGGTTTGTATCTGCTCTTGACAGCAGATGCGGGTTCTACTGCGTCATTCTCTAATTTATGGAGTCATGGCGGATTCTTCCCGAATGGTTTTGATGGTCTCTTTTACATGCTGGCATTCTTAATGTTTGCCTTTGGTGGTATTGAACTAATTGGTATGGCCGCTGCAGAAGCAGAAAATCCAGAAAAAACCATTCCTAAAGCCATCAACCAAGTGGTTTTCCGAATTCTGATTTTCTATGTCGGCTCTCTAACAATTCTCTTGTCTTTAGTGCCATGGAATCAATTAGATTTAGGTGGTCTAGATAAAAGTCCATTTGTAATGATTTTCAGTCAATTGGGCATTAACTGGGCAGCGCATTTACTTAATTTCATTATTTTAACTGCGGCACTTTCTGTATATAACAGTGGTATGTATGCCAATAGCCGAATGTTATTTGGTTTAGCGCAACAAGGAAATGCACCCAAAGTATTCTTAAAAGTAAACCGTCAAGGTGTGCCAATTCCAGCCGTGTTGTTCTCTGCACTGCTCATTTTTGGATGCGTACTTTTAAACTACTTCGTCCCAGAAGATGCTTTAGGTCACTTAATTTACATCGTGGTAGGTGCATTAGTATTAAACTGGGCAATGATTTCATTGACTCACTTCAAATTCATGCAACACATGAAAAAAATTGGTGAGAAAACAAAATTCCCTGCACTTTGGGCACCAGTAAGTAACTTTGTGGTTTTGTTGTTCATTGCGACCATTCTTTACATTATGTGGACTCAAGGATTTAAAGAGTCTGTATACATGATTCCAGTTTGGATTCTGGTTATGTTTGGTTTATTTAAATCACTTAATAAATCAAAAGCATAAATTACAGCATTGCTTTAAAATAAAAAGTTATTGTTTCGGCAATAACTTTTTTTTTATCTCAAATTAGAGTAAATTAAGCCGCACTTGCGCTCTTAGCTTAACTGGATAGAGCAGTTGCCTCCTAAGCGACCGGCGTGGGTTCAAGTCCCGCAGAGCGCACCATTCTCTCTTTTCTTTAAATATTTAAAATTATTTCCCTCAAATGACATCAATGCGATATTTTTAAGAAGCATAAATACAGCCAAAAATTAATTTGCATTTAAGCTTAAATAGCACTCCATTGTATTGATTTCAGTCTACAGCACATCATTTCAAACCAAATGTCATTCAGTTATAAGCAAAAGCTTAATGGATTCAATTTTCAATTAAACCAGCAGGCATCATGATTGCACACTTGCGCTTCAACATCATCAAATACACGCTTAAAAAACCTCAGCCTGAATTTATGTGACACGCAACACAATAAAAACACTTAATATTTCAATCAATTGAATAAAAAATAAATTTCCAAATAATACCTTTATCCTTTACAGAACAATAGCTTAATTTAACCATATTTTAAATTTTTAGAATATTAGCTCTAATAGATTACAAATTATTCGTTTTTTTATTTCTAGAGCATTTACTCTTATTTAATTTGTGCTATTTTTGTGACATGGAGTAAACAGCCAGGCAACATAAAAGCAGGAAATTCTCCATAAAATATAACAATCGTCACTTATAAAAATGCAGTAACCGAACGAATTTTCACCTCAAGGAAAGATGAAGAATGAAATTGAAAACGCTATCTACAGCAGTACTACTTGCAACACTACCAACTGCGGGCGCATTTGCAGCAGCATTAGACCGTTCTGGCCAATCAATCTCAGCTTTTTTACAACCTGGCAACTATTTCGAAGCAGGTATTTCTGTATTTGACCCAACTGTTTCAGGTAAAGCAAACGCCAACGGTTCAGGCCTTGCGGACATGGCTGATGATTATTATTTCCCGCATGCCGCACTTAAACTACAGTTAACTGATAATGTTTCTTTTGGTTTACTTTACGACCAACCCTTCGGTGCAGCAGTAACTTACGCTACAACCGATGCACCTTTATCAGCAACAGGTGAAGGTCTATTCCATGGTGGCAATGGCGAATCTACTACCGTAGATGTTAAAACTCAAAGTATTTCAATGATTTTTGGCTATCAGCCAACTGAAAACTTTAACTTCTATGCAGGCCCCGTTTACCAAACTGTAAAAGGTAATCTTCAGCTTCGTGGTCTTGCATACGGTGGAGCTACTACATTTGGTGCCTATAATGCCACCATGAAAGAAGATGGTGCTGTAGGCTGGTTAGCTGGTGCTGCTTACCAAATTCCAGATATCGCATTAAAAGCGTCTGTTACGTACCGCTCTGAAATTGATCACAAAGTAGCAAGTGATGAAACCTTTGCCGCAACTTCTGCATTTGCTGGTTTAAATGTAGCACCAAATGGCAACACTGACATTACAACACCGCAATCTGTAAACTTAGATTTCCAAACTGGTATCATGGCTAATACAGTCGCATTTGCTAATTTGCGCTGGGTAAATTGGAAAGACTTTTCAATTCGCCCTTATAAATTTGACACAGCGTCTAAACTAGCTTCTGCTCAAGCTACAAATAATCTTTATACTAAAGGCTTCAACTTAATTGACTACTCAGACGACCAATATAGTGCAACTGTAGGCGTAGGCCGTAAAGTCAATGAACAGTGGGCGGGTAACGTATCTGTAGGTTATGACACGGGTGCAGGCAATCCTGTGTCTACACTTGGCCCAACAGAAGGTTATTGGAATATTGGTCTAGGCCTTCAATTCAGCCCTGCACCTAATTACTTCATTGCGGGTGGTATAAAATACTTCTGGTTAGGCGATGCAACTGCTCGTTCAGGTGCTTACTCAATCCCTGGTAATGCTGAAAAAGCGCAAGTTGCGAAATTTGAAGACAACAATGCTTGGGCATACGGCCTAAAAATGGGTTACCGCTTCTAATTTACCCTCTATATTTAAACGACTGCAGTACGCTGCAGTCGTTTAACATCTAATTGAGCAAACTATAAGCAAACAGTTCACTACCCTCCATACGCTAAAAATTAAAATAATTACTCTATTTTTTTATTCAAAATCATTTAGATAAGTTCACATAAATAGTATTTTTACTCTAGACAACCCTTTTCTATGCATGCATAAGTTCATTTTTAGAGCAAATCTGAGTATTTACTCATTTTTTTTATGTGTTACTTTTCCCTCATTGAACTTCTATGAAAAGTTACAAACAGGGAAATGTATGAAACTAAATCGCCTTAGCCTTGCTATTTTACTCACGGCTTTACCAACATCATCAATCTTTGCTGCTGGTTTAGATCGCTCTGGTCAATCTATTTCTGCCTTTTTGCAAAATGGAAATTATGCTGAAGCTGGGATTACAGTTATCGACCCAACCGTTAAAGGGCAAGATAATTTTCTTAAAAGTAATGTCTCAGATATGGCGGAAGACTACTACTTCCCTAGTGCAGCAGTAAAAGTACAACTAACAGATAAAATTTCGCTCGGTTTATTATATGACCAACCTTTTGGTGCAGATGCACAATACAGCATTGAAAATCAAATTTTTGAGCAAAATAACGAAGGTACTGCTGTAACTGTTAAAACAGAAAATATTACAGCTCTTATTGGTTATCAACCAAATGAAAACTGGAATATCTATGCTGGTCCAGCATGGCAAACAGTGGAAGCAAATGTACGCTTACGTGGTAAAGTGTATGGTGGCTTAAATTATAATCTTGACATAGACACACAAGAGGCATGGGGATGGGTTGCAGGCTTCGCATACTCAATTCCAGATATTGCACTAAAAGCAGCATTAACCTATCGTTCAGAAATAGAGCATGAAGCTACATCAAAAGAAAAATCATTGCTTACAGGTCTAAATACGGTTACAAATCCAATCAATGCAACAACCCCTCAGTCTGTCAATCTTGACCTTCAAACTGGTATTGCAGCTAATACAATTGCCTTTGCTAATATTCGATGGGTTGAATGGAGCCAATTTGCTATTACTCCAAAACACTTACAAACAGCTTCTGGCGGTGCAAACCTTCTTGATTACTCGAAAGATCAATGGTCTGCGAATGTTGGTGTAGGTCGTAAGTTTAATGAAAAATGGGCAGGTTCAGCACTTGTAAGCTATGACACAGGCGCTGGCAATCCTGTAACCACACTTGGACCAACCGAAGGGCATTGGGGTGTAGGTTTAGGTGGTCAATATAGCCCTGAAGAAAACTATTTCATTCACGCTGGCATTCGATATATGTGGCTAGGTGATGCAACAGCTAAAACAGGTACTACACCAAATGTAGGTAGCTTTTCAGATAACAATGCTATCGCATACGGTCTAAAAATTGGTTACCGCTTCTAATTGACATTACAAATTAGGATTAAACAAGAAAGGGCGCCATTGGCGCCCTTCTCTTATTGATTGCTAAATTCACAATCACATTTGATTATTCAGGAATATCACGTACCGATGCTTCACGAATCGCTTGTTTTAATGCTGCATAACCATGAATTGGTGGGAATTGCGGGAATTCTGCAATAACGTTTGCAGGTGCATCAAACAAGAAACCTTTGTCTGCTTCGCCTAGCATCGTCGTATCATTATAAGAGTCACCAGCCGCAATCACACGGAAGTTCAAACCATGTAATGCTTGTACTGCTTTACGTTTTTGATCAGGCTGACGCAGTTTATACGCAGTGATCATGCCATTTTCGTCAGTTTCTAATTTATGACAGAAAATCGTTGGCCATCCCAATTGTTTCATTAATGGATGAGCAAATTCATAGAATGTGTCAGAAAGAATAATGAGTTGAAAATGCGTACGCACCCATTCTACAAACTCTTTCGCACCTTCAAATGGCCCCATATCTGCAATAACCGCTTGAATGTCGTTTAAACCTAAACCATGTTGTTTAAGAATGTTTAAACGTTGTGTCATTAGCACATCGTAGTCTGGGATATCACGTGTGGTCGCCTCAAGCTCCTTAATCCCTGTTTTTTTTGCAAAGTTAATCCAAATTTCTGGAACTAACACGCCCTCAAGATCTAGACATACGATTTCCATGGGTTCTCCCAAATGTCAGTGTTGTAAAAAGTTATTAAAAGTTGTATCTATCATAGCCGATGTTTATATATGAACGCTCAGCTTTATTAATTCTATTTTTTTCATATCAATCTAATTTTTATTAATAAGTCATCTTTAGCATTTCTATTAAAATAGATGTGAAATAAATTAATATAGGTTTGCCGTTTCCAAGCCTATTGCCAGGACACACATGACTACAATCCCAAGTATTAATCTTGTAGATGCACTTGCATCTGAATATGCAGACAAATCTCCGTCTGAAATTATGAAACTTGCACTGAGCCAACAAGGCGAAATTGCGATTTCTTTTTCTGGTGCAGAAGATGTTGTTCTTATTGATCTTGCATCTAATTTAGGTATTCCTTTTCGTGTCTTTAGCCTAGATACTGGTCGCTTACACCCAGAGACCTATCAATTTTTAGATACCGTGCGCAAACACTATAAAATTGATATTGAAATTTGCTTCCCAGAGTCTGAAGCTGTACAAAAACTTGTGTCCGAAAAAGGCTTTTTCAGTTTTTATCAAGATGACCACAAAGAATGCTGTGGTATTCGTAAAGTACAGCCACTACGTAAAAAACTAGCAACTTTGGATGGTTGGATTACAGGTCAACGTAAAGACCAAAGTCCAGGTACGCGTAATGAAATTCCTGTGGTTCAAGCCGACCCTGGTTTTTCAGGTCCTGGCAAGCAACTCATCAAATATAACCCATTAGCTAACTGGTCTAGCGCAGATGTTTGGAATTATATCCGTCTCATGGAAATTCCATACAATCCATTGCATGAACGTGGCTTCACCTCCATTGGTTGTGAGCCTTGCACTCGCCCCGTTCTTCCAAACCAACACGAACGTGAAGGTCGTTGGTGGTGGGAAGATGCCACGCATAAAGAATGCGGTTTGCATGCAGGCAATATGAAAAAATAAGCCCATCAAAACCACTGCTCATGCAGTGGTTTTTTTCACCTTATAAATGCACAGAATTTCATTTTTTTTTAAGCTAAACCCGTTATACTGCATAAGAAATCATATAATTCTAACAAGGTAACTCAGACAAGAGTTCCCATAGATATTGCAATGAGGCAATCACCCCTATGCGTCCATTACACCCAATTGACTTTATTTTTCTATCTTTGGAAAAACGGCAACAACCCATGCACGTGGGCGGTCTATTTTTATTTCAAATTCCAGACAACGCAGCCGCATCTTTTATTCAAGATTTAGTCTCAGATATTCGAAACTCAAAGTCGATTCCCATTCCACCTTTTAATAACAAATTGAATGGGTTCTTTTGGGATGAAGATGAAGAATTTGATTTAGATCATCATTTTCGCCATATTGCCTTACCACAGCCTGGTCGAATTCGTGAATTACTTACTTATATCTCACAAGAACATAGCGCACTCATCGACCGTGCTAAACCTTTATGGACCTGCCATATTATTGAAGGAATAGAAGGCAACCGCTTTGCCATGTATTTCAAAATCCACCACGCCATGGTAGATGGTATTGCAGGTATGCGTCTGGTACAAAAATCTCTTGCGCATGATCCAACAACCAAAAGTATTGTACCGCCTTGGTGTGTTGAAGGCCCGCGTGCAAAACGCTTAAAACAGCCCAAAGTCAGCCGGGCAAAAAGTATTTTAGATGGTCTAAAAAGCCAGCTACAAGCCACACCACGTGTTGCCTACGAGCTGTCTCAAACCATCATGAAAGACATGGGACGCAATCCTGACTACGTGTCTAGCTTCCAAGCGCCGAGCTCTATTTTAAATCAGCGTGTCAGCTCTTCACGTCGTTTTGCAGCACAATCATTTGAGTTTTCGCGTTTGCGTCATATTTCCAATGCATTGGGTGTGACGATTAACGATACCGTACTGGCGATTTGTTCAGGCGCACTGCGTGAATATTTAATTCATCAAAATGCACTTCCGAAAAAACCATTGATCGCTATGGTCCCTGCTTCTATTCGTGATGATGACTCAGAAACATCAAACCGTATCACCATGATTTTAGCGAATTTGGGTACGCATAAAGATGATCCACTAGAACGTTTAAAAATAGTGCGTCGCAGTGTGCTGAATGCCAAACAACGCTTTAAACGCATGAATGCGAATCAAATTTTGAATTATAGTGCGTTTATTTATGGTGCTGCTGGCTTAAATATTGCGTCTGGCCTTATGCCAAAACGTCAAGCGTTTAACCTTGTTATTTCAAATGTGCCAGGCCCTCAAGAGCCTTTGTATTGGAATGGTGCACGTTTAGAAGCCTTGTATCCTGCTTCTATTATTTTGGATGGCCAAGCGCTGAACATTACAATGACCAGTTATATGGATAAATTGGAAGTGGGTTTAACTGCTTGTCGTAATGCATTACCTAAAATGCAGAACTTACTTACCCATTTAGAAGATGAGATTCAAACCTTTGAAGCAATTGTGAATGCCAATCACCCAAAGTTGCAAGCGGTCAGTTAGATTCTCCAATCTGATCGCATTAAAAGAACTTAGCAATCAAATTTAAATCATCTCACTCCCCCTCAGCTTGAGGGTTGAGACTTCAAAATGACAAAAAAATAAGGGGCTCTATATGCCCCTTATTTTTTAATGTGTCTACACTGTTTTAATAATTCATGACAAGCTGAACGAATCATAGATGCTGTAATTTGTACTTCATTACCACGCTCATCTACGATGTAAGCCGTATGCATATTTTTTGCATCTAGTACATGTTTTAAGCCTGTTTCAATCACTGCTTTACTTACACCCATCACACACCTCACTTTGCTAAACCATTTCCCCTCTCTCAATTGAGAAATGGCTTTGGCTATTCGATGTGTCTAGTATTGTAAATCTGAGATTAAAAGTAAAATTTCAGATGTAACAAGTGTTTAACGATATTCTGTTACAATTTCAACTCAGAATGATATCGTATTGCTCTTGCGTATACAGATTTTCCACCTGAAACTTGATTACACGACTAATAAAGTGCTCTAAATCGGCCACTGCAGGTGCTTCGGCTGTTAACAATCGGTCAATCACTGACGGGTGTGCAACCACGGTAAAGCCACCTTGCGATTCAAAAGCACGCGCATATCGTAAGATTTCTCGAAATATTTCATAACATACTGTCTCTGCAGTTTTCACATAACCGCGTCCCTGACAAGTTGGGCAGGACTCACACAACAAGTGCTCTAATGACTCACGTGTGCGCTTACGTGTCATTTCCACCAAACCCAGTTCAGAGACTTGGGTAATTTTGGTTTTGGCATGATCACGTTCGAGCATTTTTTCAAACTGGCTCATCACCTGTTCACGATGCTGTGCTTCTTGCATGTCAATAAAATCAATAATAATAATGCCACCTAAGTTACGCAGTCTTAATTGACGGGCGATCACTTGTGTTGCTTCCATATTGGTTTTAAAAACAGTATCTTCCAGTGAACGACCACCGACATAAGAGCCTGTATTTACATCAATGGTGGTCATTGCTTCGGTCTGGTCAATCATCAGATAACCGCCCGACTTTAAAGCCACACGCGTCTGTAAGGCTTTTTGAATATCTTCTTCAACATTATACAAGTCGAAAATTGGACGCTCACCTGGATAGTGAATGAGGCTATCGCGCATATTCGGTACAAAAACGTCTACAAAATCTTTGAGTTTGCCGTGAATTTCTCGTGAATCGACATGAATTTTAGCGGTGTTTTCGTTGGCCAAATCACGTATAACACGCTGTGGTAAAGGTAGCTCTTCAAAAATTAGCGATGGAACTGCAATACTTTTTTGCTTACGTTGTATGTATTCCCACAGCTTGGCCAAATAAGCCATGTCTTGTGCAATGGCTGCTTCTTCAATACCATCCGCTGCCGTTCTCACAATAACTGAACCAGGAAGCTTATGCTCGGCTTGAATACGCTCGATAATGCCACGTAAGCGATCACGCTCCTCTTCAGACTCAATGCGCTGTGATACACCTGTATGACTACCAAAAGGCATCATGACCAAGTAGCGAGAAGGAATAGATAGGTCTGTGCTTAATCGTGCGCCTTTGGTACCGAGCATATCTTTCATGACTTGAACCGTCAGGATCTGCCCAGGTTGGAGTAATTCAAAGACATTGGGTGTGGGTTGATTACGTGGCCAAACCATATCATTGATATGCAAAAAAGCTGTACGTGAGAGACCAATATCAACAAAAGCAGCTTGCATACCCGGAAGCACACGCACCACTTTTGCCTTATAAATATTGCCCACCAATCCACGTTTAACAGTGCGCTCAACAAATAGCTCATTGACGGTGCCATTTTCAATTAAAGCCACACGACATTCCATCGGTGTGACGTTAATCAACAATTCGTCAGACATAATAAGACTCAAAACATTATAAAAATTCTGTATTGCAGTTAATTTAGTACCTTAACTGTCTTTAATAACTCTACTGTCTCGTGCAAAGGTAAGCCAACCACATTGGAATAGCTTCCTTCAATGCGGGGAATATAGCGCGCAGCTATTCCCTGTATCGCATAGGCTCCCGCCTTGCCAACAGGTTCACCCGTCGCCCAATAGTCTTCCATATCTTGCACAGTAAGTGTTTGAAATTCAACCTGTGTACGCACTACTATACTGTAAATTTTATCTTTTGTACGTACACAAACGCCAGAATACACATCATGGGTGCGACCAGAAATTTGTTGCCACATTTCAAATGCGTGTTGCTTAGATATAGGCTTGCCTAAAATTACACCATCTACCCCTAAACTGGTATCGGCAGCAATAATCACGGAATCAGGAAAATGCGCTTGGACAGCTTCAGCTTTTTGAAGCGACAGACGCTCGACGTAGTCTGCAACATGTTCATGTGCTCGAACCGACTCGTCGATGTCTGGGCTAAAAATATCAAACGCAAGCCCGAGCTGTGTGAGCAATTCACGGCGCCGTGGCGAGCTTGAGGCAAGAACTAGATGCGCCATTTATGTAGAAAATAATAAATGACAGGCCAAAACAAAATGCTGGTAAGCAAGGGTTGCCAATGGCGCGCAAATGAAAAGTGAACACCACTCATGACCTGCGTCAGCCAAACAATGGTTAAGTGCGCTAAAACAGCCAAAGCACTAATAATCCATAAATTGCTAAACGTCAGTATACGGCGTTCACGGGTTAAAAACCGTGAAAGAAAGGCAATAAGTACAAAACTTAATGCATTCATCCCCAATGGGGAATCTAAAAGTAAATCTGCAAATAAACCTGTGCCAAAAGCGAACCAAATGCCACACCATGTAGGTTGACACAATACCCAAAAGAGCATGATTAACAACATGAATAATGGTCGCCACCCCGTGATCTCATAAGATAAAGGGTATACCATCAGGATCGACCCTAAAATGACCGAAAAAATAATGGCCATTAAAGGATCGCGTTGTACTTTTGGACTTTGTTTAGCGATCAGCATTCGGTTGCTCCATCGCTAAAGAATCTGAAAATAAAACCACAACGTGATGTCCGCCTGCCAATTGAGCTGCAGGTATTACATCAATTTTAGCAAACTCGCCTGAATTATGACGGCTCACTTTTGCCACTGTCCCCACCAAATAGCCCGCTGGAAAATGTGCGCCTAAGCCTGAGCTATACACTTTTTCACCTACTTTGATGTTGGCACTGGTTGGTACATATTCCATTTTTAAATGGCCTAAATCGCCTGTACCCGTAACAATTGCACGCATACCCGTATGTTCAAGCCGTACCGATAAAGAATGTTCTTTATCAGAGAGCAACATCACACGACTACTATGCGGATAGACATTGATAATTTGCCCCATCACGCCTTTATCATCAAGCACGGTTTGGCCAACGCGCAGTTGACTGGTTGAACCGCGGTTAATCACAATAATATGACGTAGAGGGTCAGCATCTGTACCAATCACTTCTGCAATCTCCATACGCCCATCAATAATAAGAGGTGTATCGAGTAAACCACGCAAGCGTGTATTTTCTGCAGAAAGCTCAGAAAGCTTTTGTAAGCGCACTTGTGCCTGCAATAGCTCTGCCTGCATAGCAGTGTTTTCACGGCGCAGTTGTGCTTCTGATTTGGTTTGCTGGTTGAGCCATTCTCGCGATAACACTGGATAGCTTGCCATGGCATAAATGGGGTTATATGCCGCGTACAAGACGTCTCTGGCCGGTTGAATTACGTGTGGCATGCGCCAATCAAAGAATAGCACAACCAAGCACGTAATTACCGCAATGATAAATGAGCGAAAAGATGGCGGTTGTCTAGAAAACAGTTGAGTTTGCACCCGCCCAGTCCTTTTCTTAGCCTACAAATAACATGTCGTGATTTGGATTATCAAAGAAATCTAGAACTTTTCCACCACCACGAGTGACACAAGTTAGAGGATCTTCAGCAACCACCACAGGCAAGCCCGTTTCTTTCGCAAGAAGTTTGTCTAGGTTACGTAGTAATGCACCACCACCTGTAAGCACAATACCGCGCTCAGCGATGTCTGAAGACAGCTCTGGTGGCGTTTGTTCCAAAGCAGATTTTACTGCTGAAACAATGCTTTGTAATGGATCAGAAATCGCTTGAGTAACTTCATCCGATGTTACTGTAATCGCACGAGGTACACCCTCTGCCAAGTTACGGCCACGAACTTCAATCTCAAGTGGTTTTTGGCCTTCATCAGGCAATGCCATACCCACTTCTTTTTTAATATTTTCAGCAGTGGTTTCACCAATCACACAACCATGCGCTTTACGCACGTAGTTAATGATTTGCTCATCAAATACATCACCACCGATACGGAGTGAGTCTGCATATACACAACCTTGTAGCGAAATAATCGCAATTTCAGTTGTACCACCACCCACATCAACCACCATAGAACCGCATGCTTGCTCTACAGGCATGCCCGCACCAATTGCAGCCGCCATTGGCTCTTCAATTAAACGTACGTCACGTGCGCCAGCGTTATACACGGCTTCACGAATAGCACGACGTTCAACCAAAGTTGATTTGCATGGCACACATACCACAACACGTGGCGCTGGTGGGAAGAGACGTTTTTCATGCACTTTGCCAATAAATTGGTTCAGCATGGTTTCAGTCACTTCAAAGTCTGCAATCACACCGTCTTTCATTGGACGGATAGCAGAAATGTTGGCTGGTGTACGACCTAGCATTTGTTTCGCGTCAAGACCTACTGCGGCAACGATTTTTTGTGAACCACTGTGACGAATAGCCACAACCGTGGGTTCATTTAATATAATGCCTCGTCCTGGCGCATAAATAAGTGTATTTGCAGTACCTAAATCAATGGCTAGATCAGGCGAAAACAAGCCAATTAGTCGTTTTAGAATCACGGGGACGTTCTCAGTTAAACTTTTATATGGACGCAAGGTGGCAACTTTAACTAAATGTGATGATTTGAACAAGTCAATCGCTTATTATAAGCCTCGATATTTTGAATTTTTTTAATACTGATTAGGTAATGTTATGTCTACAACGGATGCACAGCATTCTGCAGATCTCAATGCACAAACAGTTTCATCGATTGCCCATCTGGCTCGATTGTCGCTAGATGACACGCAATCTGCTGAATATGCTCAAAGTTTAAATAAAATTTTAGGCATGATGGACACCTTAAAAGGTATCAATACAGATGGTGTTGAACCATTAAAGAGCCCATTTGATCATCCACAACCATTACGTCAAGACGTGGTATCAGAAAGCAATCATCGCGATGAATATCAAGCAGTTGCGCCAAGCGTGCAAGAAGGCTTGTACCTTGTACCTCGCGTAATTGAGTAATTTCCGATCAAACGCACTATTGTTTCAAATTAAACGTAAAGAAATATTTCTCATGACAGATTTACATCGCTTATCAATTCGTGAATTGTCTGAAGGTTTGGCGGGCGCTAAATTTTCTTCACGCGAATTGACCGAACATTATTTAAAACGCATTGAAAAAATCGATGCTCAAGTCAAATCATACGTGACCGTCACTGCGGAACAAGCACTTGCACAAGCCGATGCTACTGATGCTGCCATCAAAGCGGGCACTGCATCTGTTTTGACTGGTGTTCCAATTGCGCACAAAGACATCTTTTGTACCCAAGGCATTAAAACCACAGCTGGTTCTAAAATGCTGGATAATTTTATCTCTCCTTACGACGCAACCGTTGTAGCGAAAGGTAAAGCTGCGGGCCTTGTCACTTTAGGTAAAGTGAACATGGATGAATTTGCAATGGGTTCAACCTCTGAAAATTCATACTACGGCGCAACTGCTAACCCATGGAACTTAAGCCATGTACCAGGTGGTTCATCTGGTGGTTCTGCAGCGGCTGTAGCTGCTGATCTCGCACCCTTTGCAACAGGTACAGACACAGGCGGTTCAATCCGTCAGCCTGCATCTTTCTGTGGTTTGACTGGTCTTAAACCAACGTATGGTCGTGTATCACGCTTCGGTATGATTGCATACGCATCATCTTTAGACCAAGGCGGCCCAATGGCGCGTTCGGCAGAAGACTGTGCATACCTCATGAACGTGATGGCAGGTCATGACGCGAAAGATTCAACTTCGGTTGAAAAAAACGTAGACAACTATGTGGCTAACCTTAACGGCACATCGGTAAAAGGCTTACGCATTGGTATTCCGAAGCAATACTTTAATGTTGCTGGCTTAGATGCTGACGTAAAAGCACGTGTTGAAGAATCTCTGAAAAAGCTTGAAGAAATGGGCGCAATCTTGGTTGAGATTGACCTCACCATGACGGATGCTTATGTACCTACCTACTACCTGATTGCGCCTGCTGAAGCATCGTCTAACTTACAACGCTTTGACGGTGTACGTTATGGCTACCGTGCAGAAAATCCAGTTGATTTGATGGATCTTTACAAGCGTTCACGCTCTGAAGGTTTTGGTAAAGAAGTTCAACAACGTATCTTGATTGGCACCTATGCGTTATCAGCTGGATACTACGATGCTTATTATGTGAAAGCACAAAAAGTACGTCGTTTAATCCAACAAGATTTCTTAAAAGCATTTGAATCTGTAGATGTGATTGCTGCCCCTGCTGCCCCAACAACTGCGTATAAGATTGGTGCAAACCTTTCTCCTGTAGAAATGTACTTGGGCGACATCTACACCATCGCAGTGAACTTGGCAGGTCTTCCTGCGATCAACGCGCCTGTTGGTTTTGACAAAGACAACTTGCCTGTTGGCTTACAGCTGATTGGTAACTACTGGTCAGAATCTCAATTGTTGTCTGTGGTGCATCAGTACCAACAAGCAACGGATTGGCATACTAAACGTGCTGCGATTGCTGAGGAGAATGCATAATGGCTAAGAACGCTGCTAAACCAAAATCTAACCTGATTGATGGTTGGGAAGTCGTTATTGGTATTGAGATTCACACTCAGCTTGCAACCAATACTAAAATTTTCTCAGGTTCATCCACTGTATTTGGTCAAGACCCAAATACACAAGCGAGCCTTGTTGACCTTGCAATGCCGGGCGTATTGCCAGTATTGAACAAAGAAGTGGTTGATCTTGCAATTCGCTTTGGTTTGGGTATTGATGCTTACATCGACCAAGCTTCTGTATTTGCTCGTAAAAACTATTTCTACCCAGATTCTCCTAAAGGCTACCAAATCAGCCAAATGGACAACCCGATTGTGGGCTTGGGTCATATCGACATCCAGCTTGAAGACGGCACAGTAAAACGCATTGGCGTTACCCGTGCGCACCTTGAGGAAGATGCAGGTAAATCGATCCATGACCAATTTGAAGGCATGTCAGGCATCGACTTAAACCGTGCAGGCACACCTTTACTTGAAATCGTATCTGAACCAGATATGCGTTCGGTTGAAGAAGCGGTTGCCTACATTAAAGCAATTCACACTTTAGTGCGTTGGTTAGGCATTTCTGACGGCAACATGGCTGAAGGTTCGTTCCGTGCTGACTGTAACGTGTCTTTACGCCGTCCGGGTCAACCGTTTGGTACGCGTTGTGAGTTGAAAAACTTAAACTCTTTCCGCTTCATTGAACAAGCGATTAACGTTGAAATTGAACGTCAAATGGAAATCCTAGAATGGGATGGCACAATTGACCAAGAAACGCGTTTATTCGACCCTGTGAAGATGGAAACACGTTCAATGCGTTCGAAAGAAGAAGCGAACGATTACCGCTACTTCCCTGACCCTGACTTGTTGCCTGTGATCATTGCAGATGCACAAATTGAAGCAGCTCGTGCTGCGTTACCTGAGTTGCCTGCTGCACGTCGTGCGCGTTTCGTGGCTGACTTTGGCGTGACTGAGTACGATGCTCACGTGCTTACGCTTACTCGTGAAATGTCAGAGTTTTACGAAGACGTAGTAAAAGCTGCAGGCGGCGCTGCGCAAGGTAAAGTGGCTGCAAACTGGGTGATGGGTGAATTCTCTGGTGCTTTAAACAAAGCAAGCTTAGAACTAGCAGATGCTCCTGTTACAGCAGAAAAACTTGGTGGCATGATTGCACGTATTGTGGACAACACAATTAACGGTAAGATTGCGAAGCAAGTGTTTGGCTTTATGTGGGAAGAAGGCAAAACTGCGGATGAAGTGATTGCGGAAAAAGGCTTGAAACAGGAAACTGATATAGGCGCGATTGAAGCGATTATTAAAGACGTACTTGCAGCTAACGAGAAGATGGTTGAAGAGTATAAATCTGGTAAAGAGAAAGCCTTTAACGGTCTTGTTGGTCAAGTGATGAAAGCTGCAAAAGGTAAAGCTAACCCTGCTCAAGTAAATGAATTAATGAAGAAATTGATTGGTTAATCTGACCTTTCTTTAAAAGAAAACCCGCTTTAGAGCGGGTTTTTTTAAGGTAAAAATTCCTTTTCCCAATGTTTGTAACTATTAGCTAATATAACTCTCTTTCTAATTGATGAATTTTCTTCTTTAATCATGGAAAATGTACATTGAGGAGTTTCCATCGAACGCAGTACATCTAAACCCTTTCCTAAAGTGCATACATAATCATCAAATTGGATAAACCTATCATGTGCTAATATTCGAAAATAATTAGCATTACAAGAAATTAGATGAAGCTTATTATAGTTATTTTTCAAAGACCCTACATTAATTGTCGTAAACTCATCAATAATATCAACATAACTATTAGACCCACTGGTAGACCCTAATGAAATTATAGTTATATTGTATTTTTTACCATTTAAACTTAATTTTTCAAAAAGATAATCAATGCTAGTTTTTCTACCTTTTCTCTTATCTTCAATAATATTCCTTAAAAAATACTGATCAATAATCACAATATTTTTTGTAAATTTAGATAAAACTTCAAACTTATCTTTCCATATTTTTTCATTGTCATCCTGATGATCTATATCTGAATTTGATGCCAAAATAGATTGTTGAAAATTTTCAGAATGATCTAAATCATCAACTTCAACAACTTCAAATTTAGAAGATGGGCAATAACAAATATAATTTGGTAATTGATGTATTAACTCTAGGGATACAGGCTCAGTAATACCTGTTTTGAAATGATCTTTTAAGGCCATAATATTTGTGTAATCATCATAATCACAAAATATTTTCCATCTATTCGACGATTTTATAGTTTTATAATCTGCAAATGCATCTATCCATTCTTGATAGACTTGAGCTGGAATTTTCTTTTTTAGACTTTCCAACAAAATAACTTCATCTTGATGATCACCGAAAACCAACACACCATGCTCTTTCCATTTTTTAAGTAAATTACGACTAGTACTTTTACTTCGTAAATCATCTGATTCTAGAAAAGATTCATCTAAGGCAAACTCTGTCAACATGTTAAATTATCTCATCTTCTTTCTTTTATACGTTCTTCAAAAAAACCCTCAGGCCAAAAATCTATAAAATCACCATCCTCATCTAAACGTATTTGAACTACTTGAGCGCCATCTTCTTTATTTTTACTCGGTAAAACATAGAGAATTGAAATATCTTCAGGCTTTAATGTTTTTCCATTAATTTTCTTTTTGTTACGCATCAATTTTTGAATTCTCAAAAGAAGTGCTTCACTATGCGTTTCAATAATCCACTGATTTGATGTACTAGTTTCAACAAAAAACTCTGCTAATTCAGCTTGTAATTTTGGATGTAAATGAATTTCTGGTTGTTCTACACAGATTACAGAATCTTCCCTCACTATACCTTCTACTAGAATTGGTAATATTTGCCCAATACCAAAACCTACATCTAATGGTGAAACACTCACATCATTTCTTTTATCTTCTAACTGGATTTGAATTAACGGTTCAGTATTACGCTCTCCAATTGGCTTTGGAGTAAACTTATAAGGAATATCAAATAAGTCAAACCAATCATTAATTTTTCTTGTTAAAACCTCTTTATCTCTTTTCAAGAAATAAGCAATATTTTCGCCTTCTTTTCCAACAGTAACCTCAAATTCAGTATCAATAGAATAATATCTTTTAGGATTACTTCTCAAAGGACCAAGATAGCTTATTTTTTTTAGTTCTTTCTTTACAAAATTCGAATGACTACTTAATTTTTCACCCAAAAAATGCATAACATCAAACCATTTATCTTCAGCATTTTTTTCTTTTAATTTTTTAAAAACATCCGCATGATTTTCAAATGTTATTCCCTTTGGTATAGCAATTTCATCTTCTGAATTAAATGAAAAAGCTGCCATAATTATATCTATAATTTCATCAGTCAACTCTTCATCATCTAAAGATATTCTATGATTAGGCGACACATGCAGGTCATAACTTCTAGTATTCCTAGTATTATCTAAGATGAATTTATTAATCAATGAATAACCAAAGTTTTTTCTTCTATTATAATCTTCAAAATCAATCTTCTTTAAATATGAGAAGCCTTGTTGATCACTAGATTTTTTATTAATATTTTTATCGTATAAACTATATATAAAATTCGCAGACAGCTTATCTACATATTCATACTTATTAGAGTTTCTATCTGCAAATTTCAAATGAAAGGAAATATCTCTATTACTTTCATGTGAATATACCATCGTTGAATAGTTACCTACATCCAAAACTCGCTTATCTGAATAAACACCACCTTTTAAAGTTGAAAATAGTATTGACTGCTTTAAGACCATTAGTGAATGAATAATTGAACTTTTTCCAGATGAGTTCGCACCATAAATTAAAGTAATTGGTGCTAAATTCAACTCTTGTAAATGAGCAAAAGCTTTAAAATTCTCAATTCCTATTTTTTTTAACATATTTTTCATCAATAAAATATTCCACTACAGATTACTTTTTTTCAAAAAAAACAGCAATATCTACTTAAGAACAATAATTTACATTTGAATACCACCTCCGTAAGAAAGCATCAGACTGTGAATTCAAAAAGCGTATACTTAACCTAACCTTTCAGTATCTCCCAATCCATGACCAAAAACCTCACTACCTGATCGGCTTTAGCGCCATCTTGCTTTGGTCAACCATTATTGGATTATTGAAAAAAGTCAGCGCAAATATCGGCGCAGACTTAGCCGTCCTGTTTATGTATAGCTTAAGTGCAGTACTGCTATTTGCCCTATTTCGTATTCCCAATCTAAAACAAATCCCACGTACTTATCTGTATGGGGCAAAAGTGATTTCTATTACCAAACCTGAAGACTTAGGTCGTCTCCAACTTTCAAAGTCACTTTAAATTTCCCTCACCCCACTTGCGAAGCAGTACTTCTCATCCCAAAGGGATGAGGGAGAAACCATTACAATCATTACAATCATTACAATCATTACAATCATTACTAATTAAATACTTTTATAAAATTAATATTGGAAGTTCCCTCTCCTGAGCAAGTTTTAAAGCATTGCTTTTAAAACGATGCGCAAGTGAGGATCAGGAGAGCTAATCATTAATACTTTAAAAAATTCTCCAACTCATCTGCCCTTTGCGCTGTCATATCCATAAAACAGCCAGCACTCGTTACACGCACGATCGAACCGCCATCAGGATCATAATAAAACTTACAGTTCGCATCCCGATACTTCATCCATAAACGCTGTGTATCTTGTAGCTCTTTTTTACGTGTTGCGCTTAAGGTATTCATCAAATTTTTATAAGCCTTATTCAAGCGCACATCTTGCCGTTTTGTTTCTGCTGCTATGCACTCCACCATGCTTGCAGTCACACCGCCAGCTTTGTCCATACAGCCATTAAATTGCTTACTTAGATTACGCTCACCTGCCTGCCCCATTTGCATAAAACCAAAAACACATAGCAACGAAAACATGATTTTCTTGAACATAGCGCTCTCTATTCTTTTCATTTTATTTTGAAATATTTATAGCCTTAAAGCCTTTATATAAACTTAGGCACCACAGCATTTCAAACTCACTTCAAAATACTGTGGCTCACTAGATAATCAATCAGATTAAGCTTTAGCAGTAAACTTAACGGATCACGCCCAACTTATTAAACAATTCAGGCGTTAAAAATGTCGTCACCAATTTATTTAAATCGATATAACGCACAACACCTTTTAGCTGATCTTTCACTTCAGGGGTTTTTAAAATTTCTTCACCCGTAATACTGCCTAACTCTTGAAAACTTTCACCTACCGCCTGAAGGCCTTCAGCTTTAATCACCGCTTGTGTTTGCGCAGAGCATTGCTCAGTCAAAATTCGTTGCAAAGTTTGCGCTAAGTTTTTATCTAACTGTGTACGCTGTTCTTCATTCACATTACTAAATTTTTTTAATTCTGGATGCGCCGATAACGCCACAAAAGTCCATTGCAATACCGCAGTTTTATCTGCAGCTGTGGTGGACTTCACTAAGCACTGACTCAACTGGTCTACAGTTTGCCCTGCATTCGCCACTTGCATGCCCGTCAGCATAGTAAAGGCCATAATAGCCGAGCAAATTAAACCAGAGCGTTTATTAATTTTTTGATTTACCACCAATGCCATGTGCTTACTCCAAAACGAAAACAGCCTAGTTGTACCACATTGGCAGAACTAGGCTGTTATTACTCTTGTAAATATTTAAAGCAAGTCACTTACATTTGACTCAGCATGTGCTTTGCCCCTGGATGATTATAATTTGTAGCAAGGTTTTGTAGTACACGTTTGGCTTGTCCTTTAGCATTTGGAAAGCGCGAGTTATAGCTTGAAATACTGGTTAAGCAACGCGCCACCAGCATGCCAGATTCAGTATAAATACGAGTACCGTCGGTGCCTTGTTGTTTGCCGTAGTTATAAGCCAACTGTGCATTGTTACATGCGTTATTTAAATTTTTACCGCTGTTAATATCACGGCGTGCAGCCACATATAGCTTCATCTGCTGTTGCTGTGAACTGTCAATAACACTCGCTCTGATAGGTTCTACTACAGAGGTTTCTTTTTTCTCTGCTGGCTCTTTAACTTCCTTCGTTTCTTTTACCAAGCTCGCTTTTGTAGCGATGGCTTTGGGTGTTGCTACTGGTGTTTTTTTAGTATTGGCTATGCTGAGCCCGGTATTTTTATAAAATTGTCTGGCTTCGCTGGCACTCATGAGCTGTACATTTAAGCGAATAGCGCGTGCATCGGGATATTGCGTTGAACGTACATCCGCCGTAGGTTCAATCGACACAATCCAGCTATTACTCTGCTGGCATTGATACGCACCAATTGCCTGTTTTACATTAGGCTCATTGTTCAAGCTGGTTTTAGTTTTAGTATTTTTGATATTGGCCAAATTACTTTTGTGCAATAGCGTAAAATGCCCACCATTGGCATGGCAATACTTTGCCAGCTGTGCACGGGGTATGAGTGATTGTGGCTCGGCCTGCTTATTGGCACGTCCCCATGCATATACGTAGTCTTGATCGCTTAAACGATTTTGCGTAATAAACTGCTCTGCAGATGTATAACGCGTCATTGGGTCTGCTCCCAAAGAATTCATCGTGGCGCAACCATGCAGTAGCATACTTGCACTACCAATCACTACCAAAGCTTTAGCTTTCACAGCCATCTACTCACTTATGATGGAACGCTAAATTTAAACGAAGTAGCCTAAAAATTCAATCATAAGTATTTGTTTTAAAAGTTATTTTTATATGAACGGCGTACTGTTTTTATTCCCAAAAAGCGACATAACCTACGCTTTTTAGCACAAAAATAGACTTGGCTAACGCTTCTGTTCAAACTTTTCAATTAACATTCAATCCTCTACATGCCGACCTACATTTACTGCGTATACGTTTTACGACCAACCTTAAGCTAGAACAGATCGTTTCAAAAAAAATCCCGCGTAAAGCAGGCTAAATTTATCATGCAATCAATTAAGCTTATTTATCGAGTGTCGATTCAAATGCTTTTAAACGCTTATAAATAGACAATAATTCAATAATCGTGGGCCACGATGAAATTAAATATTGAAACGATTCGCGTACTTTGCCAAATACATTACTAATCTGCATCATTAAACCCAAAGTAATCGCACCCGCAGCAATACTTGGAAACAACACGAATAAACCATAGAGATTATCTAACTGCATATACCAAATACGCACTAAATTAAAATAAGCATAATGGAAATATAATCTGAAATAGTTAAAGCGTACTTTACTAAAAAGCTCTTTCAGCGTTTGTGGATCGGCACGGTTTTCATAGTCTTCTCCATAGACCAATTCTTTACGGTAAGCCGCTTCTACTTTCTGATTATTAAACTCAAGGCCAGGCAGTTTATAACCTACTAACATTAAAATGACTGTACCCAAAACCGCCCACGAAATCGCAGCCCACACCAAGGCGTAGGGTATTTCACCTACAATAGGTAATGCTTTCACATGTGAAGATAAACTCAGCAATACGGGTAAAAAAGCCAACAGGGTCATGAGTGCTTCAACCAAGCTTACCCCTAAACTTTCAACAGTTTTGGCAAAACGCATGGTGTCTTCTTGAATACGCTGTGATGCCCCTTCAATATGGCGTAACTGTTCCCAATGTGCTGTGTAATAATCATTCATTGCAGTACGCCAGCGAAATACATAATGGCTCACAAAGAACAGATTAAATACAGCTGTGGTCACATACACCATCGCCACATACAAAAAAGTCAATACGCCACTATAGAGCTGGTTAACATCACCGCCACCACTACTGAGCATTTTTTGAATCAGGTCATAAAATGGGTTATACCATGCATTGACCACAACACTCATTTGCACACCAAACCAGATGTTAAACAAGATAAAAGCCGATCCCCAAACAGACCAAGCCTGCCATGGATTATTTGATTTCCATTTCCAAAACAGCGCAAATAGCGCAGTGGAGATAAAAAACCATAAATAAAACCATAAAAATGAGGCTGTCCAAAAACGACTAATTCCAATTGGAAGCTCTGCGGTGGCATAACCTTCTGCAAAACCAAGATAACTTCCCCAGCTTTCGCCACCGCTATACCAAAGGGCTAAATTGATGACAAACCACAGAATAAGCGATCCAAAAAACCATTTTGGATTTGGAAAAAAAGACTTGAACATAAGCGAATAAAGTTCCTTTTATTATTGCTCTTAGCATAGGGGCTGATCATAAAGCTTAAATCAAATTTTTATTATGATAATTTCAGTATTTTGATGATTCGTTTGTAAAAATTAAGTCTATTTTCAGTTCCATCGTATTTGCTTGTGACTACATATCCCAATAAATCTAGCCAATCCTTACAAGTAAAAACAGACATCCATTGCAAGCAGTACAAAGTAAACTATTTTCCTACAGTTCAATTCAAGCCTTTTTTACTTTTCATAGTCTAACAATCTGTTTTTGCTCAGCTCGTTTCGCTATGGGCAACCTAAAAACCAGCCTCTTTGATTATATTTATACGCCTACAACGATTATTTTTATAACCCCCTATAAAATAGCAATAAATATTAAATTCTAAAAATATTTTTATAAAATCATTGTTTAAAATATAACTCAAGAATGATCACAATTATGTATTAAAGTATGACCAAATTATTAAGCTGTTTTTATTTTATTGAACTATCGCTCAATATTTACAAAAATGGTTAAATAATAAAAATTATGTTATGCTTATTAAAAATACAACACCACTCGGGGAGGTATATATGGAAAACCTTGTCATTGAATTGCTTAAACCTGTGACACTTAAAAAAGAAAACTGTAACCCAATGATTTTTGAATCAGGTACAGTACTTAAAGTGATCATGCATACACCTGAAGGCCTATTGGTATCTGATGATTCGAACTTTAACTTCACCATTTCAATGAAAGACCAAAACACGATTTGGCGCGAAATTTAAATTAAAACTGTATTGCTGTATCTTTCATGAGCTTCCCCCAAAGCTCCACACACTCAGGTACAGCATTCAGCGTTTTATCCACATTCTAAAAAGGATTTAACTTGTGATTGAGTTAAACAGATTTATCAGCTCTCCCTACGGTCTAGTAATCCATTCCAGTTATACATCAAGTTATTTTGCGTGATTTAGAGAATTAATCAGTCACTCAAAATACATCTATATTTCTTATATACTGCGAAATAAGATTAAAGCAGATGACTTATTACCATATTTTGGCAGGCCTATATTTTTTGTATTGGTCTAAACTTTCACATCGACACATTCTTATTTCTATCATTATTATTTTCTTTAAAATCTAAAACGCTATCTGACATCATTACACCAAATGATCTGTAGCAGATCATTTTCATGGATATGCTTTGATCCATGGCCAAGGGAATAATAAAAACGTCAAGCTATGTCGCTTCACGCTTTAAAAATAAAACCCATCTGTTAAAATATGCATATAAAGCAAGCTGTTGCTAGTAATAGAAAGCACAAAATTCTGCTTTTCTCTTATTCAAACCATAAAGTTTCATCTGCTTAATTTTTTTTAAAAAACCACAGAATAACAGCCATATCAAGCAACAACTTATTTTGTGAATCACACGCAGGAGTGATGATATTTCTAGTTTAGAACTGGCCATTACACTGGCAAAACAACACCATGCGACTCAAGTAGATAAAGCGGGCCAACCTTATATTGAGCATCCAATGCGAGTGATGCATCAAGTTGAAGGCACTGAGGCTAAAACCGTCGCCATCATGCATGACTTATTAGAAGATACTTCAGTCCGTACCAATGACCTGATTGAATTGGGCTTTGAACCAGAAATTTTGCAGGCACTACTTGCGCTTACCAAACAGCCACATGAGAACCGTTTTATAGCAGCACAAAGAACCAAGCAAAATGCTTTGGCATGTAAAGTGAAACTAGCCGATCTGGCAGATAATATGAACTTATCGCGCTTAGGCACGATTCAAGCCAAAGACCTTGCCCGACTCGCACAATACAATATTGTGAAAGCTCAATTACTCGAAGCAGATCAAATTTATGGTTGTATTCAAGCTTTGAAGCCAAGCACGGACTACCCTGCTTTTCACTATTCAACACGAGCACAAAACTATCAATATTTGTTAAATTTGATGTTTGATCAGACTGTTCCCTACTTAGCTCAAGAATGGTGGATTTTATTTGAAGATGCCTCACAGTATTTAAGCTGGTGTAAGCGTCATCAGCAACCTGCTGAACTGTCTTATTTTTTAGCATTAATTCATTGTACGGATCGCGTATTTTTCGATGGTCAATTTGTGGATGCACATTACCATGCTGTATTTAAACAGATATTTGAGCAATTTCAGGTGGCTATACTTGAGCCATAAGCCTTAGTGCCAAAGCATAAAAAAGTTTAAATCAGGCGCTTAAAATCAACTGCCAAATACCCCGCCCTCCCTTTCAAATCGGTTTGATTCAACTGCATGTATGAGCATATACATTCAAACAATTTAGAAAGGGATGATGATAAAAATACAGGTGTGTAACGATTCTTTAATGCTCACAATTGTGTGGGCGCTCACGGCTCATCCGCAAACGCTTGATCTAATTACAGCGACGTTTTAGACCAAATCGCACCTGCCTCCGCGTTGTATTGTCGTATCTTGGCTTGTTGATAGAAGCGTAAAAATGCCAATGCAAACACGATAGTGATTAAATCAATCCACCATAAAGTCATAGGGGTTGAAGCGATCAAACTAATTATAAAACTTACAGGTGCAACTAAGCTTAAAACTATAGCAATAGCCAATAACAACTCAGGTAATGCTTTGGCCGCGCCCACCATAAAACTATAGACCAGGCTGAAAATAAAGATCAGGTAATAACTATAGACCAGAAGATGGTTCATACTTTCTAAGCCTAAATTCGCCAAACTGCCCCAGCGTCCAATCGCCATACTAACCACAACCGCAAACACACAGCCCAAACATGCACCAATGCTTAAATTTGCAATAAAGCGCACATCTTTACGTTGTTGTACTGGAGCAAGTTGTGGATTTTTTTGACGTTTAATCCGCGACTCAATCCATAAAATATTACCAGAATAAAATAAAAATGCCCCGCCGATCCCAAAGATAAAATACAGCCAACGGGTCAAGTCGCCACCATAATTACCAAAATGCAAACTAAACATAGAGCGTATCACTTGATCCATCGCGGTGGCATGCGTATTTAAATTATTGGTTCTATACGGCTGCGTTTGATAAGGATTAAACATCATCACATCAAAGCGATCGCCACGCAGCATTTGCTCTGAACTGTATAAATTGACACGTGCCGAAGCTTTCTCTGGTTTATCCAAATTGTTAAAGCTGATGGAGCTAATTTGATATTCAGGTGCTTGGCGCTGAATATTGGCAAAGATTTTTTCTACATTTAAGGGCTCGACAGGTTCAACCACTTTCATTGCGGGTGGACGTGCATATAAAGGCTTATCTTTTGAGACTAAGCCACCAATCGCGCCATAAATAACATCGTGATAAGCAAAAGCAATAACTGTCGCGCAGATTAAAATATGAAAAGGTAAACTGGTAATACCAATAACATTATGGGCATCAAGCCAAAAGCGCTTTTTATTTTTCCCTGCCCGAATGGCAAAATAATCTTTCACCAAAGTAGGTAGCAGTACAATTAAACCTGTCATTAAAGCTAAAAAGTACAAAACCGAAACAAAGCCCATGACATACATACCAACGGTATGATCGCCCAAAGTACCTGGAATACCTGCTGTTTCATGTAGTTGTTCTATGAGCCAACCCAACTTGGATAAGTTTTCCCGCTCAACATGCAAAGTTCCATCTTGTTCTAAAGTTGCCAACATCGCATTTTGATGCAGATCAATACTATGCTCATCATTTTTGACTTCAGTTGTGGCTTTCCATTGCATTGGCGCATAGTGAAACTCTTTAGAGTCGAGATTCAACTGAAAACTTTTCAGAGTTTCAGGATGCTGTGCTTGTACTTTTTCAACCAATTCATTGTATTGATGCGTTTCAATAGTATTTAAGCTTTGCGCTGGTGGTGTCGCCCATCGACTGATTTCATGTTGAAACATGCTCAGCCCACCCGCAAAAAAGCAGATGAATAATAAAACGCCAGATGTAATCCCCACCCATGTATGTAATTCTTTGGCATGGCGAATAATATCGGTACGAACTTTCACAATGATTTATCCTCGAAGCGCCAATAAAATGCCATAGGCTATACAATTCAATACGCTAAAAATTAGAACAGCTTGCCAACCTTTGGGAATGAAATAAGCAATAAATACCAAAGGCAAATACAGCCAAGGTACAGACCACATGCCCAGTTGTGGCGCTAAGGCTTTGTCTAAATGCTGAAGTCCCCAAATCGTAATAAAAGATGCCCCTGCAATCGATAGGCTTAAACCTAAAACCCAGCCTGCAAAGCTTTTCGACCACCAATCAGCTTGGATTTTTTGTTGAATGAGAAATTTCATTTGAAGTATTTTTCTTAAATAAAGCCACAAAAGGAATTAATGACCAAGCCACCAGTAGCGTCATGAGCCACATATACACGGCAACCAGCTTAGGCACAGACATCAACAGAAAGATGAGCGAAATGATGATGAAGCAGAAACCTACATATACATAACGTTTGCCCAGCGTCTGCTGAAGTAGGTTTTGATGGCGATGGCTGAAATACAATAACAAGCACCCCATCATACAGAGAATGACAGCAAGGATTTTCATGGATCTAAACCCTATGGAGAGAACGAGTGATGTCAAAACAGTAAGGGTTGATATAGACATGAGACAGCCACTTGAGGGGACTGTCTCATGCCAATTTTAATAAACCCTAAAGGCTTAAATTAGAAGTCGAAACTTACACCAAGCTTATAGGTACGGCCTGAACCAATAGTTGTGTATCCGCTGTTAAATACACCCGCCCAATATTTTTCATTCGTCACATTATCGACATTGGCACGGAAAGTCGTGTCTACACCACCAATATTGGTTTTATATTTTGCACCTACATCAAGCAAGGCATAGTCTGGTAACTCTAGGGTATTGGTATTATTTAGATATTGATTATCTACATAGTTGCCACGTGCATTGATACTTAAACCATCCACAGGGAGTTTGTATTCCACACCCAGACCTGCTGTAAACTCAGGCTGACCTTCAACTGTTTTGCCTACAATATTTGCCGTGGTATTTTTGGTGTATTTCACATCAATATATGCAAGGTTACCCCAAATAATCACATCATCCGTCACATTACCTGAGAAGCCATATTCCACGCCTTTAGAAGTAGTTTCAGCACCATCCGTTGTAATCTGAGTGATGGTTGAATTACTTGGATCAGAATATGGAGATGTTAGTGTACTTGGCTTCTCAATTTGATAAGCGGCTAAAGTGTGTAGCCATGAACCATGCTGATATTTTGCACCCACTTCATATTGTTTTGTCTCGAAAGGTGCAAAAGTTTTACCATTATTGGCATCAATAGTGCTGTTAACAGTATTGCCTTGAGAAAGACCTTCAACATAACTTGCATATAAAGAAATATCTTCACCCCAAGGTTTAACCACAACCCCTAAGCTTGGAGAAACTTTGTCTGAACTATAATTATTTGCTGGTTTTGTTGGATTTTTAATATCGATGTCTTGATAACGTGCGCCCAAAATAAATTGTAGTTTGTCATCCAACATCGAAATTTGATCGGTCAATGAATAGCTAATGTAATCATTATCGGCTGTTTGAGAAATTGCTGGCTCAGCTGGCATTACACCGTCTTTGCTAGGGTTATATAAATTGGTCAAGAAGGTATTTTGACCTGCTGTACTATGCATATTGGTATCTCTATGCAAATAATCTGCTCTTAAACCCACAACATGTTTCACAGACCCTGTGTTAAATGCACCTTCCAAGCCTAAGTTGGCTGCAGTATTACGTTGGTTCATTTTCACATGGAAATAATAGGCTTCAGCATCACCCTTATTATTGAGTTTTTGTAGACGTGTGCCAAATAAATGCCCTTGGTATTTTTGTTCTGCCGTACCCACACCTGCAATCACTTTTAGATTATCCAGTAACTTATATTCCCCAGATAAGCCGACATAATTGGCCGATTGTTTACCCCAGATATTTGGAAAGTAATTTGTACGTCCATCAGGTGCATCGAGTACTGTTGAAGTCGTTGTAAATTGCACCATTGCTGGTGAACCACCCTTTCGATCATCATTCGTGGTATATGCATCTAAATTGATTTTTGCTCGATCTGTAGTCCAATCTAGGCCCATAACAGCTGAAATAGTTTCATCTTCAAGGCCATTAACAATATGTTCACCTTGACCATAGTTCGCACTTAAACGTGCACCAAATTCTTGATCTTGTCCAAATCGGCGTGCAACATCAAAGCCTGATTTATAAAATCCTTCTTCTTCAAAATTTGCTGTAACACGAGTCAATTCTTTATCTGCACGCTTGGTATTGGCAATAACGACACCGCCCACACTACCACCCGGCGCCATACCAGCGACTAAGGCATTAGGGCCTTTTAAAACAGTGACTGAACCTAAAATATCGGTAGATACTCGACCAGATGGTGCCATACCATAAGCGCCGTTTAAATTCAGGTCATCCCAATTGACATTAAAACCTCGAATATTAAAGTTTTCGTTTAAATGTCCACTGTTGGTTGTGGTACGAATACTTGGATCAATTTTCAGCACATCCATAATGGTATGTGCATGTGCGTCTTCTATGGCTTGTTGGCTGTAGTTACGAATCGTAAAGGGCGTATCTAAAATATCTTTTTCACCCAAAATATTAAGTGTCGCTTTTCTTTTTAATTTGCCCGTGACATCTGTTTCTTGTGAATCTGCTTTCACCACAATAGTTGGCATGGAGAAGCTTTCAGCTTCTGCAGCCACAACAAAACACGGACAAGCAAGCAAAGCTAAAATTAATATCTTACGTTCCACAGTCAAACCCCTCATTCAACAATTTAAATTTTAATAATTGCAAGAGGTGACTATATCATAATAATAACAATTCTCATTTACATTATTATTTAATATTTTATTTTAGTTTTATTTATATAGCTTTATGGCAAGCGAGTTTGAAGCAACAACATCAATTTATTTTTAAGGTTTTAACGCGACTTAATCAGTGCTTAAGTGCTACTTAATATGCTAAGAAAATATAATAAGTATTTAATTTATTTAAACTTAATTAAATAAAAAACATAAGGAGTTATAACAGCAGAAAAATTATTACTAATTATAATCGCTCGATCAAAAGCGAAGAATTGAGGAGACTCTAAAGTACCCGTCAATTCTTCTCGATAATTCAAATTAATTAAAACTTCCACGTATAATCAATATTTACACGTTGCTCTTTCGCTGGCTGGAATGTCGCTTTAGGGCCAAAGTCATTTTTATAATCTTCATGACGTAAACGAATAAATAAGCCTTTTAATTTGGTACTTTGCAATTGATAGCTCAACTCGATACCAAACTTTCGCTCTTCCAATGTTTCGCCCGGTTTTAGGTTTTCAAGCTTAATGTCTGTGCCTTTGGTATAGCGCGTCATAAGTTTTAAACCAGGAACCTGATTTTTAAAATCATAGTCATAACGCACAGACCATGCTTTTTCATTCGGGTTTAAAAAGTCCGTTGCCCACGCATCAATATAGGTATTGGCCTCACCACCACTTAAATATGGAAAACCTGTATCGCCCGAGTTATGAATATAGCCCGTGGTAAATTTATGGTTATCCACGCCGAGTGCCAATACGATATTGCCATGATGACTATCGACCTCGCCTGCCAGCTCCGCACCTGATTCCACCGTACGGAAATAACGGAAGTCGGTAAACAGATTTACCCGTTCATTAAAATGATGTGTATTGCGTACCCAAAATGTATATTGATCATACACATCCACTAAATTTGCAGTGTATAAAGCAAAGGTTGTTTCAGGTCTTAAATAATAATAACCACCCACATAATATAAGCCATCTGTTTCGACGGACTTGTATTTCATATTAGCGCCTGATAAGCGAATCTTTTCCCAATCAGTCGAGTTTCGATGATTCACGCGGTTCACATAACCCGCTTCCACTTTAATGTTGTCTACATCTTTTGATTCAACCGCGACACCTCGGTACTGCTGAGGTAATAAGCGGGCTGGCGAACCAACAATGACTGGATTCAGTGGCTGTAATGTGCCCACTTTTACTTCAGTTTCAGAAATTTTTGCCTTGGCTGTTAAGCTCGCTTCTGCCCATGTATCTACAGGATCGCCATTGTCTTTGAGCGGTGAAAGCCCCACTACACCTGGTGCATAGTCTTTATCGCCCCACAAGTTAATGCCCACCCCTGCATAGAGATCAACACCAAAACCCACCGTGCCTTCGGTAAAACCTGATTTGGCATTTAAAATAAAACCTTGTACCCATTGTTTGGCTGCAGGTGCGGCTGCATTAGGCTCAGTAAAATTACGATCCAAATAAAAATTACGTGCCGTCAACGTGACAGACCGGTCTTTTACAAAGTCCGCAAAACACAAGCTTGGTAATGTTGTTGCTATACATAAAGTAGATAGTACGAATGTTTTCATTGTCATTTCCCTAAGACAAAAAACCTCTATTCCATTGATGAATAATCAATAGAAACAGTGATAAAAATGAGTGATATAAAGTTAGAACTGCCTCACGGCAATGCATTAACGTGCGCTATAATTTTTCATTAAACTCTCCATAGAACCCCTATAAAACATCATCCTGATGCGCAAAAAATGGAGTACCCATCTAAAATGAATACTCCAAAACTCCATTACACGAGGGTAAATGCAGCGCTGGCTTTACCCACTTCTTTACCGTTTTGATAAGCCACACTTTCAATATTTGAAATACGGCGGCCTTGGCGCACGAAGTACACTTCCACCTCAACAGGTGCAATATTGCATGGACGTAAGAATGAAACATTCATGGTGACTGTTGCCGATGGCTGGCCTTCTTGCGCAATAATCGCAAACAGCCCCATGGCATCGTCCAGCATGGAACACAGCATGCCGCCTTGCACATGCCCCATCGGGTTGGCAAATTCAGCACGTGGTTGGTAGCTGATACGGGCTTTCCAGCCATTTTCATGCTCAACCTGCTCCACCTTTCCACCCAAAAAGATGTGGATCGGTGGCGCTTGCATTTGATCTAAAAAAGCTTGTACATCAAAACTCATGACTTATTCACCAAAGTAAGCATTATCAAATGCGGTCACAGCAGTCCCCGCATGTTTTACGCTGTACGCCAAACCATGAATTTCTGGTAATACCATGCTGTGATAGAAACGCGCGGTTTGAATTTTGCCTTTTAAGAAGTTCACATTGCTGTCGCCTGCTGCGAGCAATTCAGAAGCTTTGGCTGCACTTTGTGCCAATTGCCATGCACCCACGACATTACCCACGAGCATTAGATACGGTACAGAAACAGACAGTGCTTGCTTAGTCGATTGCAAGAACTGAGCGGCTATTTGCTGGCTATTTTCAGACAGAATTTCGATAGCATCTGCAAACGCTTTGGCCACATCTGCAAGCTCAGCATTGGCTTGAACTTGTGCCAATGTCTCTTTCATCAGGCCAATCAGCACACTTAAGTTTTCGCCTTGGTCTTTCACCACTTTACGACCGACTAAGTCTGCTGCTTGAATCGCAGTTGTGCCTTCATAAATCACACTGATCACAGCATCACGTAAATATTGCGCCACGCCAGTTTCTTCAATAAAGCCGATACCGCCATGTACTTGAATACCTGTAGTCGTCGTTTTTAATGCTGTTTCTGTTGCCCATGCTTTAAATACAGGAATCAGTAAATCAACCAAGCCTTGATTATGCTTACGCACGTCTGCATCGCTATGGCGGAAGCTGATATCTTGAGCTTGAGCAATAAACAATGACAATGCACGCATCGCTTCAACATTGGATTTCATGCTAAGCAACTGACGGCGCACGTCTGCATGTTCAATAATGGCAACTTGTTTGCCTGTTTCGACATCTGCACCTTGCACACGTTCACGGGCATAATCTAAAGCAGCTTGGTAAGAACGCTCTGTTAAAGCAACACCTTCCATGCCTACAGTTAAACGCGCCATGTTCATCATCACGAACATCGCCATTAAGCCTTTGTTTTTCTCGCCCACGAGGTAACCCAAAGCGCCTTCGTTATCGCCATAAGCCATCACACAGGTTGGGCTGGCATGAATACCCAACTTATGTTCAATCGACACGCAGCGTACATCGTTACGCTCGCCCAATGAACCGTCATCATTGACTAAAAACTTCGGTACAAGGAACAATGAAATACCGCGCACGCCTTCAGGTGCATCTGGCAAACGTGCCAACACTAAATGAATGATGTTGTCAGTAAAGTCATGCTCACCAAACGTGATAAAGATTTTTTGACCGCTAATACGGTATGTCCCATCACCTTGATCAATTGCCTTCGTTTTTAAAGCACCCACATCTGAACCTGCACCTGGCTCAGTCAGGTTCATGGTGCCGCCCCATTCGCCAGAAACCAGCTTAGGCAAGTACTTTTGCTTTAACTCATCAGAACCTGCATGGCTAATTGCTTCAATCGCGCCAATGGTTAAACCAGAACACATCACAAATGATTTGTTCGCAGACATCATGATTTCATTGACTGCAGTCGACAAAATATAAGGTAAGCCTTGTCCGCCAAATTCAGGCTCTAAGGAAATATTGTTCCAGCCTGCTTGCGTGTACTGCGCATACGCTTCTTTAAAGCCTTTTGGTGTTGTCACCACGCCATCAGCTATTTTTAAACCTTCACGGTCACCGCTGGCATTGATCGGATCCAGTACATTGGTGGCAAATTTACCTGCTTCATCCAAAATAGATTCATATAGATCTACGCCTAAGTCCTCTAAACCCGGAAGCTGAGCCAATTGCTCTTGATCTAATAAATGATTAAAGATAAAGCTTAGATCATTGAGAGGGGCTTTGTAGCTATTCATGCGCTCATTTCCTTGTCTTGCAGTAAACGCCAGTTAATTTTTCCGCTTGCCGTTTTTGGCAGTTCTGATGCGAACTCCACCACTTTCGGCACTTTGTAGGCCGACATATTGTCTCGGCACCACTGTCTTAATTCGTCTTCAGTCATCATTTGATTGGCTTTTAACACCACAATGGCTTTTACACTTTCGCCACGGTCATTTTTATTGCATGGGATAATGCAGTTTTCTAAAACTTTAGTGTTTTGATACAAAATGCTTTCGACTTCAGATGGCCAAACTTTGTAGCCCGACACATTGATCATGCGTTTTAAGCGGTCAGCCATAAAGAAGTAGCCTTCTTCATCGAAATAACCAACATCACCTGTTTTAAAGAAGCGTTTGCCATCATGTTCAATAAAAGAAGCTTCGGTCGCTTCGGGATTTTTCCAATAACCGCTGAATAAACATGGGCTAGTCGAAATAATTTCACCGTTTTGGCGAATGCCTAGTTCTGTACCTGTTTCTGGGTCAATCACACGGGTGTCTACATCAAACAGTGGCACACCTAAACATTGGCGCTTACCACGGCCATAAGGATTGAGATGCACACCAGCTGCCATTTCAGTCATGCCCCAGCCTTCAATAAACTCAATACCTGTAAGTGTTTCAAAGTCTTGGGCAATCGCATGTGGCATACCTGTACCGCCACCATAAACGTGGGTAAAGGATTTAAAATTGAATTTATTCACATCTGGCATTGCCAGCAGATCCACCACCATGGTTGGAATACAGCACCAATGTGTTAGGCCATGTAAATCGACCACTTGTGCAGCACAAAGGCGATCCCAACGAGTCATCAGGAAGGATGTTGCACCGAGCCAAATCGGCAAGCACATGGCATTCACCATGCCTGTAACATGGAAGAATGGCGTGACAGACAATACTTTTGCTGTGTTGTTCCACGGGCTCCAATTGATTTGCGTCAAAATTTGCGCAACCAAAGCACGATGACTCAGCATGCACCCCTTTGGATGTGCTGTTGTACCCGATGTATATAAAATAACGGCTAAATCCTCACCTGCTCGAACAGCTTGCGTTTCAATTGCTGAATGCTGTAAAGCAGTTCGCATGTCGGTTACATATTCAGTTTCAGCAACTGCAGGTGCTTGAATCACTGTTTCAGGTATTACAAAGCTGGTCGGCGTGAAAATATCATCACCATAACGTGCTGCAATAATTTTTCCTAAACAGGTTTTACCCAATAAAGTTTCAAACTCGGCCACAAGTTCAGAACCGACCACAGCAACTTTTGACTCTGTATCGGATACATACCATTCCAGTTCCAAAGCTTTGTTCATTGGATTGACAGGCACCACCACCGCGTCACAACGCAAAATTGCATAATAGGCAATAATAAATGACACGCTGTTTTGCATGCTGATCACAACACGGTCACCCGCCTGAACATTGGCTTGGGCTTGCAGATAATCCGCAAAACGTTCCACGCGTGCATTCAGTTCTGCATAGTTCACTTGGCTACCGTAATAATTCACTGCCACTTTATCTGGATAGCGCTGTGCATTGGTTGCCAAATGTTCATATAAACCTGTCTGTGGATACGACAAGTTTTTAGAAAGATGGCGTGGCCAATGTTCAAAATGTAATGTACTCATGATTTAACCCTCTGAGTGCCCAGTCATGTGCCCAACTGGGTCACCAAATTTATATTTTTATAACGTCGCGAATTAAGCTACTGATTGTGCTAACAATGCGGGTACTTGCCAAAAAGACGCATCTGTTGTTGGGTCTTGAGCAAATTGCTGCATGTTCAAACTCATTGTGTCGAGACCCTGTTCTGTCGCGTAGAACATTGGACCACCACGCCAGCGCGGGAAGCCATACCCTGCCAAATACACCACATCAATATCTGACTGGCGGAGTGCAATTCCTTCTTCGAGTAAACGGAAGCCTTCATTGGCTAAGGCGTAGATGCAACGCGCGACAATTTCTTCATCGCTAAACTGTTGTGCTTGAATGCCTTTTTCTGCACGGTAGGCATCAATCAATGCAATGACTTCAGCATCGACATCCCCACGGCGGTTGCCTTGGCTATAGTCATACCAACCTTTTTGTGTTTTTTGACCAAAACGTTTCAGCTCAAATAACTGGTCGGCAAAGCCTGAGAATTTCTTCGTTGGATTAAGCTTCAACTGATGCTTACGAATCATGTAATCAATGTCATTACCTGCCATGTCACACATGCGGAATGGCCCCATTGCCATACCCCAATTTTCCAAAGCGCGGTCAATTTGATACGGCGATGCACCTGCATCAATGAGTAGTCCTGCAATGCGCAAATAGGCATTTAACATACGGTTGCCAATAAAGCCGTCACACACTCCTGCAACCACTGCAGTTTTTTTCAGACGTTTGCCAATTTCTAAAGCGGTTTTTAAAGTGGCTTGGTCTGTGCTGTCTGTGCGGACAATTTCGAGAAGTGGCATAATTTGCGCAGGACTAAAGAAATGTAAGCCCACCACAGATTCAGGACGAGAGGTTTGCGCCGCAAGTTGATTCAAATCCAAAGTAGAGGTATTACTTGCCAAAACCGCATGTGCTGGTAAATGGGTATCCATGTGCTTGAGCACAGAAGTTTTTACATCCCAATCTTCAAACACCGCTTCCACGGCTAAATCCACCGTTGCAAGTGCAGAATATTCTAGGCTGGTTGCAAGATTCGCTTGAATCGCTGTGGCTTTTTCTTCAGTCAAACGACCTTTAGCCACTTGTCCTGCAAAGTGTTTAGCAATCAATGCTAAACCTCGGTCTAATCCCGCTTGCTGATTTTCAATGAGGGTCACAGGAAAACCTGCTTGCAAGAAGCAAATGGCAATACCACTGCCCATAGTCCCTGCACCAATCACAGCTACACGTTCAATGGCTTTGGCTTGTACAGCCACATCTAAATCTGGAATATGTTTTGCTTCACGCTCTGCAAAAAATGCATGACGCAAGCTTTTAGAAACATCCGAGGATGTCAGTTCTTGGAACAAAGCCTGTTCTTTGTCAAAACCTGCGAAAAAGTCTAAAGTTAATGCAGCTTCAACCGCTGAGAGAATAGCGTGCTGCACCACATGTTGTGGCTTATTCCCTAAAGCATCACGTTTTGCTTGCAATAAGGCCTGTAGTTCTTCTGTGAGTTCTAAGTTTTGATGCTTGATATGTGTCGAATTTGTTAATGTCTGAGCAAATTCAACTGCTGCTTGTTTAGCATCAGTTTCCGTCAATACATCAATGAGTGCTGAGTCAGTTAGTGTCGCGAGTTTTAAAGGTTTCGCTGTTAAAATAGCGTCTAAAGCCAATGCTGCACCAATATAACGTGGTAACAGTTGTGTACCTGCCGCACCTGGTAATAAACCCAAGTGCACTTCAGGCAAAGCCAGTTGTGCTTTTGCATGTACCACACGGTGCTGACAAGCCAAAGCTAACTCTAAACCACCGCCCAACGCAGTACCAGAAACTGCAGCCACAATCGGCTTTTGGGCATCTGAAATCTGATGAATTAAATCATGTAATGATGGAAAGTTAAGATGAGTTCCTGCTGAGAACTCTGCAATATCTGCACCTGCGCTAAATACTTTCGCTGAACCTGCTAGGACGATAGATTTAACGTGATCATCTGCTAACAATTGCTCAATTGCCTGATAGAGATCTGAGCGTAATGTATGTGAAAGTACATTTAATTTTTCAGTTTGAAAATTCACTACAGCCACATTGCCGTGTGTTTCAATCAGAATGTGATTTACAGAACCCATGCTCATCTTCCATTTTTTCAGTTGAATAAATGCAGTGCAAATCAGTTAAAATTTGCACTACAAAATTGTTTTATGCTTGTACTTGAGCACGTTTTTGCATTGTGCCCAGTAAGATCAGAATCAGAACAGCTGCGATAATAATGCCCGGAATACAGGTCGCAATCAGACCCGTTGCGCCATTCCCCATTGCAAGGAATTGACCCGCAACTGCAGGACCTGCCATCGCGCCAAAACGACCAACAGTCATTGCTGTCCCTACACCTGTACCACGCATTTGAGTTGGATAAACCTGACTGCCTAATGCATACAGCACCATCTGTCCACCAATCGTGAAACAACCCACCAATGCACCAGCAAAATACATCGCATTTACGGTGCTAAAACTGTTCAGCGCGATCAAACCTAAAATGATGCCGCTATACATCAGCAAAATGACGTTTTTCATTTTCCAATGGTCAACCAGCAAGCCCAGTACGATCGTTCCGACAAAAGCGCCCACCGAGAAGAACATTTGCACCATGGTTGCATCTTTTTTCTGGAACCCGAGCTCCATAAGTAATGACGGCAACCAGTTGAGTAGCATGTACACCACCATCATGGTGAAGAAATAACCCACCCAAAGTAGGATTGTTGGCATGCGGAAATACTGGTTAAACAAATCGCTGAATTTGCTTTTCTGAGCGGTATCAGCACTTTGCTGCGTTGCAAGAAATGCACGTGATTCAGGCAAGAATGCCATCATGAGCGGAATGACCATCAAAGGTAAAACACCACCCACATAAAAAATGACTTTCCAGTCTGCAGCCAATTGCGTACTCGCAAGTAGTGATACTGCAATACCACCAATTGGCATACCGCAATACATCAATGAAATTGCACGTCCACGTGCTTTATCACTCACTGATTCAGAAGCCAATGCCACTAAATTTGGCAATGCAGCGCCCAACCCTAAGCCTGTCATAAAGCGTGCAAATAACAGCCCTGAGTATGACGTTACCCAAGCGGTGAGAATTGAAAATAAACCAAATAATGCAACAGCAATGATCAGCACTTTTTTACGGCCAATGCGGTCCCCTAATCGACCACCAATTAAACCACCAGGCAATAAGCCTAAAATTGCAGCACTAAAAAATAAGCCCAGACTTGATTTATCTAAACCAAAATGTGCGCTAACACCTGCAGCAGCAACACCTGCAGACTGCAAATCAATCCCCTCAATCAAGGCGATCAGAAAGCAGATTAAAATCGTCATCACAGCATTACGCTGTGTATTTTGTTGTTGTTCCATACAACGTACCCTTCTTGTTTTGCGTTCCTAGCAAAAACAAACTAATTTGATATGGCTATATTGTCAAGCATACTTGACGTTTTAAGAATTAGAAAAAAGTCGTAGATAAAAATGGAAAAAAAAAATCATATTGCTTATATTGAGAGCTCATTTTTAGCCATGTATAAGCCGTGAAATCTCTAAGAACTTTGCTTCGATCTCGCCTTGAATGGATCGAAGACCATTTAATGAAAAATGCAGAAAAAAATGGTTATGGCTACGTAACACCATCGATGGCGAGGCTTTATAGTTATCTTGGCGAAACACCTGTGCCAATGTCTGAATTGGCTCGTCGCTTAAAAATTTCCCGCCAAGCGGTGCATCAGTTAGTCGCTGAAGGTCTTAATTCTAAGTTCTTAGAAGTTATTGATAGTCCAAATGACAAACGCATCAAAATGGTTAAGTTTTCGACGAACGGTAAAGAAATGTCGGATGTTGCATTGGCAGAAATTCATCAAGCCGAGCAAGAACTCGCAAAACATTTGGGTGAGGACAACGTTAAACAGCTCAGACGTATATTGGAATTAGATTGGCCAGAGAGTTAATACTGAAAGTACAAGCTATAAATTAATAGCTTGTTTTATATAAAAATTTATTAAATTCTGACGTTCGCCAATAGATTTTTGATAATAAGTTGAACTTAACAACAGGCAGGCACCATGTGTGATGGTCCAAACATAAGAAAGATAATCACGCAGGCTAATCGCACAATTGCGAGAAATTAGATATTCGACCGTAATATCTTTAACCTCGACTATTCTTTTTTCTCGAACTTCGTACAGTTGCTCAAACTTATTTTTTATTCCTCTTTCCTGACTGGTAATTCGCTCTTCAATACTATGCAGTAATACAGTTCGATTTGAATTCATCAGATGATAGAGCATGAACTGTCTAATTCCCTCTTGCACATCCGTTTTAAATTTTTGAGCGATCTCCAAGAGTCGCGTTTCATTCAAAATGAGCAATTCGAGATAGAGCTGGTTTTTACATTTAAAATATTTATAAATGGTGCCCTTCGCAATGTCTAATTCTTCTGCTAATTCCCCAACTACAATATCCTGATTATTTTCGAGCAGTAGCTGTTCGGTCACTTCTAAAATCTTCTGTTTGAGCAAAAAGATCTTTTCGTGGCGGGATATGGTCATAGGATTTCAACTCAGTACGAATCAATAAATTTTATATAAATTGATATCGCCCTATCATGATTAAGAACATCATAAAATGTCAATATTGATTGACGACATACATTTGTTTTTATTGCCTGAAATTAATCAGTTCTCGTGATTCCCATAAAGCTCAGCCTTATAAACATCTATCTCCAACAATAAATGAACAATATAAAAGCCTTAAATTACTAAAAATTTAGGTTTCTTTGAATTTTAGTGAGGAATGTATGGCTTATGGCAAAACTAAAGCTTTTATTCAATTAATTTTCAAAGCTGTATTAGAAGGATTTATACCCTATCAGGTTGTATTCGTGACTTAGCAAAGTTTGTTCAATAGCATGTGCAAAGGATCAATATTTAGGTTTAAACAAATATTTATATTCAGCAAATATTGTCTAAATATTAGTGGCTATTTATGTTTTCGTATTTAAAATCACCTATCTCAACAGCTGTTTCATCAATATGAATATGCTGTTTAGGGCTTTCATTTGATTCAATGACAGAGAGGCGCATAAATGCGCCGTCTTGTGGATTAAGTCTTATACAATTTTCTAAAATTTCTTTAGGCTGTTCTAGGCTCGGGGCTTCACGATGTACTGTTATTTTGTCCCCCTTATTCACCTTCATCATTGAATGGCAACTTCAATTGAAGCTGGTCCATAATTTTTAAGATGCTTTTCCTTAGTAATGGCTTGGCAACTTTTCCTAAATATTGCAGATTTCTTCCGGCATTACTTGCCCCTTGATCTACCAACATATATTCCAAAGTCGCTTTATTTAGCAACGTATAGAGCGATTGTTCTTCATAGGAAATTTTCTGTGCCATTTCTTCAAACACACGAGTGTATATTTCAATACATTGATCATTAATTCGCCATTCTGTATGAGAGATCAGGAAAGTAAATCCTTGTTGAGTAATCTCAAAATAATCAAGCGTTCGACCTGTCGAGTCTTTATAAGTACTGAGCAAAAAATTTCGTTTAGTGAAATCCTCCGAACAATTAAAGTTTCTGATTTTTTTCATTAAGTCAGAATGACAAATCCCAAAATCTTGAGCGAATTTAAGGCTTGAAATAGTTGGTTTCATCCTAAAACCTCCTGTTCCATTACTTTCATTTTTTGTGCTTCATGCCATTGCATAAGCTCGGCATAATCGAAAAAAATAGGGCTTTGTTTGCTTTCACCCATTTTAATAGGACGGTAAGCATCCGGCTAACACAGCCTTACCAAGCGATCCTATAAGCCTTAATTTAGTTCCCACCTAAAAACAAGTGGGGACTTAATCCATGAACATGGATATATATTCAGCAACACCTCCTGTTGCTAA
>NZ_JACAXE010000032.1:0-45221 GCF_013391565.1 Acinetobacter sp. SwsAc6 | reverse complement strand
ATATTTGCTCAAATAAACTTCGAGAAATTTCTACCAATTATCAATGAAAATATATTCGATTGATCAACCAGTAAAAATCCACACAAGTTGTTCTTCATAATCTCTTAATGATCTTCTTGTTGGTTCGTCACCAGCAAGCTAGGTCGGCTATATTACACTAAATTTATTTAGTGTCAACAAGTAATTCAAATTATTTTAAACTTTCTTTCTAAAACCAAACTTAATCTTTTCAATCAAGTCCTTGTTTTATCAGAAGTTTTAATCTTCATCACCGCCGATGGATGTGCATTCTACAGCATTTCACATACGTTGCAACCCTATTTTTTATTTTTTTCCATTTATTTTTAAAAAATCCTACCAGGTGTCTTCTTTTTAAACACATTTAGCATTTTCTGTATTATTATTAGACGTATTACACAGTTTTTTATTTGTTTAAGAATAAATCGCCATTTATATAAACTCTCAAAAATATACACAATATGGTTTTTAGCAGAAATAAAACAGGATTTTTGATCTGCGGTCTTTTATTGAGTAGCTCACTATATTCCGCACCTGTATCAGATATCTACCACACATCTTTAGCCATTTTAAGCTACGCCAAGTGGCCTACAAACACGCCTGAAATTTGTGTGGTCAACAATAACCCCTTTGCGCAACAGCTGAAAAACAACCTACCAGCCGATAGCCCATATAAAGTGAGCAATAAACACAGCTCAGAATTACGCTCATCCAATTGCACAGTATTATTTTTTAGCAATCTCAGTGACAAAGAAGAGCAAAATATTTTAAATACAGCAGTAAACTACCCAGCCCTCTCGATTAGTAGTAATAATTTAAACTGTGAAACGGGTAGTGCTTTTTGTCTTTATAAGAAAAATCAAAGCTATGCATTTAAAGTTAATATGGAAAGCTTAACGCAATCCAAAATTCATATTGACCCGCGGGTATTAATGCTCGCAAAACCAGCGGAGTCAAACCCATGAAACAACTGTATAATCCAATTACATTACATCAGCTGTTTACACGCTCTCAGCTGACTATTTTTATTTTAACTTTTGGTATTTGCTCAGCTATTTTACTGGCAATTTCTACTTACACCATGAATGCCTATGCCAAAAATAGTTTAAGCATTTTATCAAATGCCATTAATGAGCGCGTCCAACCCGCTGTGGTCTTTCAAGACCAAAGTACAATGGGGCAAATTTTACAAGAGTACACTCAGCAATACCCGATTCGTTCTATTGATATATTTTCTACGCAAAAAAAAATTTTAGCGCATACAGAGCAGCAACCGATTAGCGCTTGGTCAAGCCAAAACTTACTTGACCTGCTGTTTTATCGCGACCCCATTACCCTCCCTATTCGACACAACAACAAAACTTATGGCCAATTATTGGTGTACGGAAACTCTGCAGACTTGGTGAGTTTCTTTCACAAAATACTGCTCGGGCTATTTCTTGGTTTTTTAATTTTATTGGCTGCTGTTTTTTGGTCTGTCAGCTCTGTCTATCAATACCTTATGCATTCCATTCGTGACATTGTGGAATCATCGCAAACCATTAGTCTTAAAAAGAATTATACCATGCGTGTTTCAAATTCTGACATTCAAGAACTGCAAGCCCTCAGCACGGCATTTAATGGTTTACTCTGTGAAATAGAGCAATCCAATCAAAGTTTAATGTCTGAAAATAATAAACTATTACACCAATCTCGACACGATCCACTCACACAACTTCCAAATCGGCATTTTTTTTATGAAACACTCTTTCAATATTATGAAGATAATAGTGTGCGCAATGCAGCCGTACTGTTTATAGATTTAAATGACTTTAAACAGGTGAATGATCAATTTGGCCATTTAGCAGGCGATGCTGTGCTTCGCGCTTCATCATATTGTGTACGTAAAGTTTTGCCAGAAAATGCTTTTTTCTCTCGACTTGGTGGCGATGAATTTGCTGTCATTATCCCAGACATTATAGACAGTGATGAAATACAACAACTTTGCCAAAAAATACATGCTTGCTACACAGCAACCTATATGTTCGAGCAACAGCATATATTTTTAGATGCCAGTATTGGCGTTGCGCTCACCCAACTCTCTAAATCACCAGAAGATTTAATCAGCGACGCAGATCAAGCCATGTACGATGCAAAAAATTTTGCTGAGAAATGGCATATCTCCCTTCAATCCAAAAGTAAACAGGCCTAAATATGTACAAAAAAATTTTCAGCGCCCTACTCATAATTATTTTTAGCACAACCCTTACCGCCTGCATGAATTTAGGTCACCTAAATTACAAACAAGCCCGCATGTTAAAAAAAGAAGGTTTTGTATTAAATGATGAAGGCTGGACTCTTGCGCTTCCTGAACGCCTCTTATTTAATTTTGATGATTACCGTATTCAAAATCATCAAAAAGAAAAACTGACCGAGCTCTCACATCAATTACAAAAATATGATTTAGAAAAGCTCAAATTCACTGGTCATACGGATAATGTTGGTCAGGCCAACTATAATTATCAACTCTCTCAAAAAAGAGCCCAAAGTGTTGCGGATGTATTTTTTGCAGAGGGCTTTAAGCCACAAAATTTGCAAATTATTGGTCGTGGCTCAGATCAACCGATTGCAAGCAATGACAGTGAAGAAAATCGTGCCAAAAACCGTCGCGTAAATGTCATTATTATTCCATAAGCCTGAAACAAAAAAAGCCTCAAAATATTGAGGCTTTTTATTTCACTAAAATTCACTAAATTTTAGGCATAAAAAAAACCGCTTAACGCGGCATCTTTATCTCGACCACTTATTTTAAAAGTGGTCGGAGCAGTAGGATTCGAACCTACGACCCCCTGGTCCCAAACCAGGTGCACTACCAGGCTGTGCTATGCTCCGATTTCAACTACTAGAGTTGGGGTGAATGACGGGATTCGAACCCGCGACAACTGGAATCACAATCCAGGGCTCTACCAACTGAGCTACATCCACCATTACAACATTTGGTTCTTAATACATCAAGCGACCAAATGGCGCGCCTGACAGGATTCGAACCTGTGACCATCCGCTTAGAAGGCGGATGCTCTATCCAACTGAGCTACAAGCGCTTAACTGATGTAAACATCATTTGCCTTGAGGAATTGGTCGGAGCAGTAGGATTCGAACCTACGACCCCCTGGTCCCAAACCAGGTGCACTACCAGGCTGTGCTATGCTCCGATTCATCTCAGCTTTCGAACCGTTCAACTTATCTTTCGATGTATCGTTCGGTACGGTGTGCATTCTAGGCTTGACGCCCGAAGACGTCAACACCTATCTTCAAAAAAATACCAAAAAATGCTTCAAGCGTTTATTTATCAAGCATAATTGATATTTTTTAAGCATTTTTAGCGTTTTAGTGATGCACTAAAGTTCAACATTCGATCAAGGGGTAATTTCGCGCGTTCAGCCAAAGCAGCATCGACGAATATTTCTTGATCATTTTTTTCTAAAACTTGCAAAATACCATCTAATTCGTTCATTGCCATCCATGGACAATGTGCACAAGAGCGACAAGTCGCCCCCTCTCCAGCCGTTGGTGCTTCAATTAAGGTCTTATTTGGGACTGCTTGTTGCATTTTGTAGAAGATACCGCGATCTGTTGCCACAATTAATTGTTCATTTGGCAATGTTTGCGCCGCTTTAATCAATTGTGAAGTACTTCCTACAGCATCAGCAATATCTACAACCGATTCTGGTGACTCTGGATGTACTAAAACTGCGGCATTTGGATAGAGTGCTTTCATTTTTGCTATGCCACGCGAGCGGAACTCTTCATGCACAATACATGCACCATCCCACAGCAACATTTCTGCGCCTGTTTTCTTTTGAATATAGCGCCCTAAATGCTGATCTGGTGCCCAAATGATTTTCTCACCCAGACTGTCTAGATGTTCAATAATTTCTACGGCACAGCTTGAAGTCACCACCCAGTCAGCACGCGCTTTAACAGTAGCCGAGGTGTTGGCATATACCACTACCGTATGATCGGGGTGTGCATCGCAGAATTGGCTAAACTCATCTACAGGGCAACCCAAATCGAGGGAGCAAGTAGCTTCCAGTGTTGGCATGAGCACGGTTTTTTCTGGCGAAAGAATTTTTGCAGTTTCCCCCATAAATTTAACACCAGCCACAACCAAGGTAGATGCCTCATGATCACGTCCAAAACGCGCCATTTCTAATGAGTCAGAAACACAACCACCCGTAAGCTCTGCAAGTTCCTGTACTTCAGGATCGCAATAATAATGTGCCACCAGTACAGCATCACGCTTTTTAAGCGCCTCTTTAATCTGCTCGAACTTTGCTAATTTGGCTTGCTCTGACAGTACGTGTTCTTTTGGCTCACCCAAACGGTCTAAATGCGCTTGCACAATCGATTTTGCTTCGTTGGCAATTAAATTTGTCGCATCATTCATCATAAGGTCTACTCTATCCATAATGCTCATTTAACAATGAGCTCACCTATATGGCTGTTCAAATGGCTGTATGTGCTTTTTGACCAGTCATTAAAAACTTAGCTTTATAAAAAAGCCTCCAATGGAGGCTTTTTAAAATCACTATTTTAAGAACGATAATCTGCGTTGATCTTCACATAGTCATACGACAGATCGCAGGTATATACCGTGTCCTTCGCATCACCACGGCCTAAATCAACACGGATGGTAATTGCTGTTTTTTGCATTTCAGTGGCACCAGCTTCTTCTGTGTAATCTGCAGCTGCACCGCCATCTTTACAAATCTGAACATCGCCCAACCAAACTTGAATATTTTCAACATTTAAGTTTGGTACGCCTGCATAACCAATGGCTGCCAAAATACGCCCCCAGTTTGGATCTGAGGCAAAGATTGCTGTTTTCACTAATGGTGAATGCGCAATGCTATAAGCTACATCACAGCATTCTTGTGTATTGGCACCACCTTCGACAGCAACCGTAATAAATTTAGTTGCACCCTCACCATCACGAATAATGAGCTGTGCAAGACGTTTCATAACGCGTGTAAGCACATCTGCAACCGCTGTATAACGTGGATCAGTTGTAGCGCTAATTTCTTGACCACCCGCCTGCCCTGTTGCTACAAAAATACATGAGTCATTGGTCGAGGTATCACCATCTACCGTAATACGGTTAAAGGATACATTGACAGCTTCTGATAATAATTGTTGTACCAATTCACGGCTGATCGGTGCATCTGTTGCTACATAGCCTAGCATTGTCGCCATATTGGGACGAATCATGCCAGCACCTTTAGAAATACCTGTCATGGTATAGGTGATGCCATCCAATACGAACTGCTCAGAAGCACCTTTAGGCGTGGTATCTGTGGTCATAATGCCTGTAGCCGCATCTAACCATGCATCTTCTTCCAAGCTATCTAACGCAGGCTGTAAACCTTCGACCAAACGTTCAATTGGCAGTTGCTCACCAATGACACCCGTAGAAAAAGGCAGAACCTCTGCTGCTGAAACACCCGCCAATGACGCAAGTTTTTCACACGTTGCTTCTGCATTGGCCATACCTGTTGGGCCTGTGCCTGCATTAGCATTACCGGTATTAATTACCAAGTAGCGTGGATTTCCCATCTTTAAGTGAGCTTTAGAGATATGTACTGGCGCCGCACAGAATGCATTTTGTGTAAATACACCCGCCACATTTGAACCTTCGGCAAATTCAAAAATAACCAGGTCACGTCGGTTCTGATAGCGGACATACGCTTCAGCTGAACCAATTTTTACACCTTTCACCACATGCATCTGTGGCATAGATACGTCACCAACTGCCATTTTTAAACGCCTAATTCAATTTATGAAAAAAGACAGCTTAGAACAAAATTGAGTAAAAATCGAGTAGATGCCTAGTTTTAGGCTATTTTTATTCTGTAGTGATAGACAATAAAAAACCAGCCGATTGGCTGGTTCTTAAAATGATCTAAAATCAATTACGTGCAAGCTGTGCTGCTTCATTTAATAATGATTTTTTTGCATTTTGCTGACTTGCTGAAGACAGTGCAGGATTCTCTGCCACAATACGATCAGCGTTCGCTGCATTGGCTGCTGTTACAGCTGCTGTTTGCATAACAATTGGACGATTTGGATTATCGAATGTATAACGAATACCTGTACGTGGGCTAGTTACTGTCACCTTACCATCTGTACCCACTTGTACTTCTGCCGTTGTCGCGCCAAGTGCTTGTTGAACTTTTGCAGGCGTTGTCGTTTGAACTGAATCTGCATACGCAAATGCTGGAACTGCCAAAATAGCAATCATGAGAGGCTGTAATAATTTTTTCATTGTCTGTTCCACAATTTCTTAAGGGACTGTGCAACTAAATACCATCTAATGGCTTAGGCTGCAAACACTATTCATCAACTCTAAATCTATACTACAAAAATAATCAGAACCCGTAGGTTCTGATTATTTTATGTATCACTTAAATTTTACCGTGACACTGTTTGTATTTTAGACCTGAGCCACATGGACAAGGTGAATTGCGGCTTTCTGGTGCTACAACCTCATCACCAACAGGTGTGAATTGCGCATCTACGACATCAGTGCTTACACCATCATCCAATAAGCTATCAAACTCAGCATGAGATAGATTCAATTGCATTGCTTCAGCTTGTGCTTGCTTTTGAGCTTCCATTTCTGCAAGTTCTTCTGCAGTTGGAACATGTACGCGAGATAGATCTATCACAACATCAGATTTAATTACCGCTAGCATGTTTACAAATAAGTTAAAGGCTTCTTTTTTGTATTCTTGCTCAGGGTTCTTTTGTGCATAACCACGTAAATGAATACCTTGACGCAAGTAGTCCATGGCAGCCAAATGCTCTTTCCAGTGACGGTCTAAAGCATTTAACACAAAATGACGCTCCAACATCGCTGCAGATTCTTCACCCATTTGCGCACGACGTGTTTTATAACGTGACAAAACTTCGTCGGTAATACGTCGCGCTAAGCCTTCTTCGTCTAAACGACGATCATCTTCAAGCCATTGGGTAATTGGCAAATCGATACCAAGGTCTTCACGCAATGCGCTTTCAAGGCCTTGAATGTCCCACTGATCGTGAATTGATTCAGGTGGTACATAAATTTCAATCACACCTTTCATCACATCAGAAATCATCCCTTCGATGTTTTCTTCTAATGATGCTTCAGTTAAAACTTCATCACGTTGAGTATAAATAATTTTACGTTGTTCGTTATTTACATCATCGTATTTCAATAAGTTTTTACGAATGTCAAAGTTACGTGCTTCTACTTTGCGCTGTGCATTTTCAATCGAACGTGACACCATTTTATGTTCAATGGCTTCATCTTCTTTCAAGCCCATTGCACGCATCATCCCCACTACACGATCACCTGCGAAAATACGCATAAGGTCATCTTCAAGGGATAGATAGAAACGCGACACACCTGGGTCACCTTGACGTCCAGCACGACCACGGAGCTGGTTATCAATACGGCGTGATTCATGACGCTCTGAACCAATAATGTGTAAACCACCAGATGCTAAAACAGCATCATGGTTTGCTTCCCACTCGCCTTTTAAGCGTTTTTCATCTTCAGCAGTTGGCTCTTCAATTTTTGCAAGTAAAGCTTTCCAGTTCCCTCCCAACAGAATGTCTGTACCACGACCTGCCATGTTGGTTGCAATCGTTACTGCACGTGGTGAGCCTGCTTGCGCAATAATATCTGCTTCACGCTCATGCTGTTTTGCATTCAGTACTTCATGGGCAATACCTGCTTCACGCAGTTTGTCAGATAAAATTTCAGAGGCTTCAATTGTTGCGGTACCAATCAAAATTGGCGCTACGCCTGCTTCATGAATTCGTTGAATTTCTTGAATAATCGCGCTGTATTTACCGTTACGATTTAAATAAATTAAATCGTTTTCATCTTTACGCACCATAGGACGATGCGTTGGAATAAGCACTACGTCTAGGCCATAAATTTCTTTCATTTCGGCAGCTTCGGTATCTGCAGTACCGGTCATACCTGAAAGTTTTTTATACAGACGGAAATAGTTTTGGAAAGTTGTGGTTGCCAAGGTTTGGTTTTCTGGTTGGATTTCCAAGCCTTCTTTGGCTTCAACGGCTTGGTGCAAACCTTCTGACCAACGGCGACCAGGCATTGTACGACCTGTGTTTTCATCCACAATGATAATTTCACCATCATGAATAATATATTGCACATTTCGTTGATATAAATAATGCGCACGGATAGCCGCCGATACATGATGAACCAAGTTCAAATTCGCAGATGAATATAGACTTTCACCTTCGGCCAATAAGCCCATTTGAATTAATTCTTGCTCAACTGTTTCATAACCAACTTCTGTCATTTCGACAGTACGTTGCTTTTCATCAATCCAGAAGTGACCACCATCTGCGACCTTTTCTTCTTTTTGCGCATGTAACTTCGGTGGAATGCTGTTAATCGCGGCATACAGCTGCGAAGAATCTTCACTTTGACCAGAGATAATTAATGGCGTACGCGCCTCATCGATTAAGATCGAATCGACCTCATCGATAATGGCATAAGTTAAGCCACGTTGTTTTTTCTCTGGGAATGAGAACACCATATTGTCACGAAGATAGTCGAAACCAAATTCGTTGTTTGTACCGTAGGTAATATCTGCACGATATGCCAAACCCTTTTCAGTAGGGTCTTGCATTGAGTAAATAATGCCAATACTTAAGCCTAAAAACTCAAATAATGGACGGTTTAACTCAGCATCACGTTGTGCTAAATAATCGTTCACTGTAATCACGTGAACGCCTTCACCACTTAAAGCATTCAGATAACAAGCAAGCGTACCCATGAGTGTTTTACCCTCACCCGTACGCATTTCAGCAATTTTACCCTCATGAAGGGTAATACCACCGATTATCTGTACATCATAGTGACGCATGCCCATTACACGCTTTGCCGCTTCACGACAAACTGCAAATGCTTCTGGCATTAATTTATCTAGGCTTTCACCATTTTTATAACGTTGTTTGAATTCTTCAGTTTTTGCAGATAAGTCCGCATCGCTAAGGGCTGATATCGTCGGCTCGAGCGCGTTAACTTTTTCTACGATCTTGCGCATGCGTTTGAGTTCACGCTCATTTTTGGTACCGAAGATTCCTCCGATCAGACTTGCCAACATGAATAGACTCTCTAAATCTTGCTTGTCAAATGAATAAGTTTTCTTAGTCGTTATTATGGTGCTAGAAATTTGAAGTACAAGGGCTTTGCACAAAAACCTCATAAAATTTCTATGAACCTAATGTGGCCCAATAAAGCTTAGATTTGCTAATGTAACAAATTTTAAACAGGCTAAAAAGTACGTGCATACAGAGATTTATTCAAATCGGCCAAATACAGCATGCATTCTTTATCTTTTAATTTCATAAAGAAATAAAAAAACACTATTTTTCATTATAAAAAAAATCGCTCATAGTCGTTCCCAGACACCAATATAAATAATCATTCGAGGCACGACCATGAGTTTACGTTTAGGCGATATCGCTCCTGACTTCACACAAGATTCAAGCGAAGGTCAGATTAATTTTTATAATTTTCTTGGGGATAGCTGGGGGATTCTTTTTTCACACCCAGCAGATTACACACCCGTATGTACAACTGAGTTAGGTTTTACGGCAAAGTTAAAAGATGAATTTAACAAACGTGGTGTAAAAGCTATTGCCTTATCGGTGGATGATGTTGAATCACACAAAGGCTGGATTAATGATATTAATGAAACTCAAAATACCTCGGTGAATTTTCCGATTATTGCCGATCAAGACCGTAAGGTCTCAACGCTATATGATTTCATTCATCCAAATGCCAGCGAGACATTAACTGTACGCTCATTGGTGATTATCGATCCAAATAAAAAAGTCCGCTTAATTATTACTTATCCTGCATCTACAGGCCGTAATTTCCATGAGATTTTACGTGTTGTCGACTCATTACAATTGACTGACAAGCATAAAGTAGCAACACCTGCAAACTGGCAACATGGTGAAGATGTGGTGATTGTACCGTCATTAAAAGATGAAGCAGAAATCAAGCAACGTTTCCCTAAAGGCTATAAAGCAGTAACCCCTTATTTACGTTTAACTCCACAACCAGAGTAAATGTAAACCAACCACAATTTATATTCCCAACTATAGCTTTACATTTTTACGAGCCATGTAGCGCTAGAATCAACAGCCTATCTTCGGATGGGCTTTTTTTATATTTAGAGATTGATTAAGTTTGCACAACAACTACGCCTAAGTGGCTGGCTTATGTGTAAAATCAGCATCAATAAATCAGCATAATCTAAATATAAAATCGCCATGATCCATAATATTCATCATTTACACTGTGGCACAATGTGCCCAGTCTGCGGCCCACTTTTTGGCCAGTCCAGCCTATTAGCGCATGTGGTCTGCCATTGCCTATTACTGGAAACAGACCAAGGCCTTGTTTTGGTCGATACAGGCTTAGGTATTCAAGATTATTTACATCCAAAGCAACGACTCGGTCGTATAACCACACACATTGGGCGTATTGAAACAAATTTAGAACTCTCTGCCATCGCACAAGTGCAAAAGTTGGGCTTTAAACCCAGCGATGTAAAACATATCTTGGTATCTCATTTAGATTTTGACCATGCTGGTGGTATTTCAGACTTCCCCGCTGCAACCGTGCATGTACTTTCGAGTGAATACAATGCCACGCAAAATTTAAAAGACTTTAAAAATCGCGCACGCTATAAACCACAGCAATTTAAACAACATCGCTATTGGAATTTTATTGAGCCATTAAATGGTGAAGCTTGGTTTAATTTAAATCGCGTACAAGGTTTCAACTTATTTCAAGATGAAATCTTACTCATTCCTCTGCCTGGGCATAGTGCCGGACATTGTGGAATTGCTATTCGCCATAAGGATGGCTGGTTATTCTTTTGTGGCGATGCTTACTACTCACACCTTGAACTCGATGGCCAGCACAAGCTCCACACCCTGAATCAATTAGAACGTGTATTTGCGTATGACAACGTACAACGCATACATAACCTCAAAAACATCCAACACCTCGCGCAACATGAAAACAGTATTGAGCTCATTTGTGCACATGACCCAATTGAGTTAGCAAGGTATATCGCTGTATGAAAAAATACAGCCGTACAATCCTTATGCTCACACTGTCAATAAGCTTTACAGGATGCATGAGTTCCCCTAGCTGGACTGAACAACAGCGCCCAAAACAATGGGCAACTGTCATTGATCGGAAGATAAATTTATATCAAGTCAGCCCTTGGCTGTATCGTAGTGAACAACCGTCTAATGCGCTCATCCCTACGCTTCAACGCAAACAAATTCACACCATCATTAATTTAAGAGCGCGCGATGCAGATACACAGCCTTTTGCACAGAAAAATTTAGCATTGGTGCATATCCCTATTCATACATGGTCAATTTCTAGAAATGACTTACTTCAAGTGATGAAGCAACTACAAGCTGCTCAAGCACAGCATCAAAATGTACTGATTCATTGCTATCACGGTTCGGATCGCACAGGTGCGAGCATTGCAATGTATCGGATTATTTTTGAAGGATGGTCTGAAGCAGATGCCTTAGCAGAAATGAAACATGGCGGTTTTGGCTTCCATCCTATTTGGATCAATATTGAGGCTTTATTTAGACCTGAAAATATAAAATGGATTCGTGAGCAACTCACGAATCCATCTTAAATTTGTGGGTCATTTCCTGTGATTTGGCCTATTCAATGGGCCGAAGACAGTCAATGCAAAGCTTAACGTTTGTCGAGTGGCACCCACTCAATCACCCAAGCAGACTTCATGCCCAAGCTGGCATCAGAAGTAATTTTTTTACGTGCAGCATCAGCTGAATCACGGTCTTTGGCTGGGCCAACCATAATCCGCACACCCTTAGAGGTTGGACTTTTAGTCACTTTAAAACCTTTAGCTTTCAGTTTTGCCGCAAGAGCATCTGCATTGGCTTCATTGGCAGCCAAAGCCACTTGTACCATCCATTGCTTATCGCCATTTTCCAGCAAATCACGGGCTTTTTCTGCTTCAGCTTTTTTCTTTGCCTCTGCTTCTTTACGCTTGGCTTCAGCTTCTTTTTTCTCAGCATCAGCCTTACGCTTTGCATCAGCCTCTTTCTTTTCTGCATCAGCTTTATGCTTAGCTTCGGCTTCTTTCTTCTCTGCTTCGGCTTTACGTTTAGCTTCAGCTTCTTTTTTTGCAGTTTCTGCTTTGTGCTTTTCAGCAGCTTGGCGCTTTTCTTCAGCAGCTTTTTGGGTCGCAGTTGCTTTGGCTTGATCAGCCTGCTGTTGTGACTTCTGCTGATCTAGCTTTTTTTGCGCTGCCAACTTTTCCTCAGCTAAACGCTTTTGTTTAGCTTGATCATCTTCAACCAACTCAGGTGGAATATTATCTGAGCTTTGTTGTGCTGTGCGACGTGCATTTAAAGCTGCATATTCTTCTGCAGCTTTACGCGCCGCATCGGCTTCGGCCTGTTGTTGCATTGCTAAAAATTCAGCCGCGCGTGCTTCTTGCTCTGCAACTGATTTTTCACGTGCTCGTTTTTGCTCTTCTAGCAGACGCTTTTCTGTCGCAACATCGACGGTTAAGCCTGCATCATTGCTGATTTTATTTTGTTCGGCACTGGCAGTTTCAGGGGCAACGTTACGATTTTGATGTATTTCGTCCTGCCCTTTTAGCAGTAGAGCGGCCAGTAATACGCCACCCCCTAATAAAACAGCGCCACCCATCCAGCGTTGTTTGTTATTCATTGACATTCTTCCAAATACTCCCAGACCGCTTCCAAGGTATGAAAAGAACCACATACCATAATCAGCTGATTATTTTTTGCTTCATCCAGCGCTGATTGAAAAGCTGTTTTTATGCTGTCGAAATGCTGTACATTCAATCCCTGCAGTGCATCGTCTAGCTGTTCGATGTCTGCTGCACGAGCTACAGTTAATGGTGCAATCTTCCACATTAAAACAGAGTTTTTCAACAGGTTAGCGACAGATTTTATATCTTTATCGGCTAACATTGAAAAAACACTGATGACTTCAGTGTACTGTTTATTGTATTGCATGAATTTTCGCAATTGATTTAACAAAAATTCAACGCCGTGTGGATTATGTCCCGCATCAAAAATGACAGTTTTACCCGCAATTTCACGAACTTCAAATCGTCCCTGTAATTGTGCATTTTGTATGCCTGTGACTAAGGCTTCTTGTGTGACATTTAAACCACTTAACAAAACTGCAGCGACCGCAGTTGAAATATTTTCCAAGGCCAAACGACCTACAGGTAAATTTAAAGTGGTACCTGCGGAAGCAAAAGACCATGTTTTGCCATCTAAATTATCTTGATAGAAATAATCACGATTCACTGCATATAACGGTGCTTGACAGCTTTCGGCTTTATCTTGAATGGCTTGCGGGAGTTGTTGTTGGCCGCCAAAAATCACTGGAATATTTGGACGAATAATGCCTGCTTTTTCAAATGCAATTTTTTCAATCGTATCGCCTAGCCAATCAGTATGATCTAGGCCAATGTTGGTAATAACAGCAACATCAGGTTCAATGACATTAACGACATCAAGACGACCACCTAAGCCGACCTCAAGTACCCATACATCACAACTTTGAGCTTTAAAAATAACAAAAGCGGCCAGTGTCGTCGCTTCAAAAAAAGATAAAGTTAAATCACAGGCACGACGTGCTTGATCGACGGCAACAAAAGCATCAATCAGGGACTGATCATCAACCTCTTTGCCTTGAAGCTTAATGCGTTCATTAAAACGGTAAATATGAGGTGATTGGTAAAGACCAACTTTATACCCTTGCGCATTTAAAATGGCCGCTAGAGTTGTCGTGGTTGAGCCTTTACCGTTGGTTCCTGCAACGGTTAATACTTTTGCATTGGGGCGGGTAACACCCAAATACTCAGCTACAGGAATGACCCGCTCTAGGCCTAAATCAATCCCTGTAACATGAACATGGCCCCAATAATCGAGCCATGTGTTTAAAGAATCTGTTGCAAGAGGTGCTGGTGTGTTCAAGGCAAATTCATCAGTTTCGCGACAATACGGTAAACTGTATCACGTAATGCGTGACGGTGAACAATTTGATCGATTACACCATGATCAAGCAAGTATTCTGCACGTTGGAACGGTTCTTCCAATTTTTCACGGACTGTTTGCTCAATCACGCGCTTACCAGCAAAGCCAATCATGGCTTTTGGTTCAGCCAAGTGAACATCGCCGAGCATCGCTAAAGATGCAGTTACACCACCGTAAACTGGATGTGTTAATACCACTAAGTATGGCAAACCAGCATCTTTCATTTTTTGGATGGCTGCAGAGGTACGCGCCATTTGCATAAGCGACAACATGCCTTCTTGCATACGCGCACCGCCAGAAGCCGCGAAGCAGACTAAGGGTTGATTCAACTCAATAGCACGTTCTGCCGCTTGCACAAAACGATCACCAACCACTGTACCCATTGAACCGCCCATAAAGTCGAATTCAAAAGCACATGCCAACAATGGAATACCTTTAAGTAAACCTTGCATGACAACCAACGCTTCTGTTTCGCCAGTTTTTTTCTGAGCTTCTGCCATACGCTCTGGATATGGCTTACTGTCTACAAAACCAAGTGGGTCTTTTGCCGCAAATTCTTGGCCTAATTCTGCTTGTACTTGATCAAAAAACCAGTTCAAACGATCACGTGCTTTCATGCGCAAATGTTCATCACATTGCGGACAAACATAAGCATTAAATGACATTGCAGTACGTGTTACTAAGGCATGACACTCAGGACATTCGATCGTTGGCTCAGTAAAAGTCGCTTTTAATGTCTGTTGCTCATCTGGCACATGAATGCCAGGTACACCACGATCTGTCCACGGCGTAGCCGGGCTTAACGTTTTCCCTGTTTTGAGGTCTTGACTCATACTAACTCATCGAGCGCTGCTCGAAGCTCCTTCACTTTATTCACCGTTGCAATTACGGCTTGTTCTGGCGCTAAGCTGGCAAATTGCTTTACAAAAGCACTACCGACAATCACAGCATCAGCTACTGCACCCATGGCTTTCGCAGAGGTCGCATCACTAATACCGAAACCAACACCCACTGGTACATCAGTGGCAGCTTTGATTTTCTGAATACGGTTTGCAGCTTCAGACACATCTAAAGTTGCAGCACCTGTTACCCCTTTCAACGATACATAGTAAACAAAGCCACTGGCTTGTTTTACCACGTGCTGAATACGCTCATCAGTTGAAGTTGGTGCAAGCAAGAAAATTTGATCCATATCGTATTTTTTCAATACTTCGTCCAAATCTTTTGCTTCTTCTGGCGGCAAATCGACCAAAAGAATACCGTCCACACCACAGTCATGTGCATAAGCCACAAATTTTTCATAGCCAATCACTTCAACTGGATTTAAGTAGCCCATCAAAACTACAGGTGTTTCTGTATCATTTTGACGGAATTCTTTGACCATGTTGAGTGCATCAAGCGTATTTGTGCCACCTGCTAAAGCGCGCTCTGCAGCTAAAGCGATAACAGGGCCATCTGCCATAGGGTCAGAAAAAGGAAGTCCCAATTCAATCACATCTACGCCGGCATCGACCATTTGATGAAGCAACGGTACAGTTACATGCGGATGAGGATCACCTGCCATAACATAAGAAACCAAAGCTTTGCGCTGTTGAGATTTAAGCGCTCCGAATCGTGCAGCTAGACGTGACATAGAGATATACTTTCCTTGAATGGTTCAAAACTGTTTTGGCTTTGCAGAAATACAAGACTCCGCATTGTAACGCTATTTTTCACCCCTTGAATAGGGTGGCAAACGTTATGCTTGCATTTCTAACTTTCGCGCAAATATCCAGAAAAGCCTGAAAGCATCATTTACGGTTATTTCGTTTTTTTTCACAATGATCAAAGATGCCTAATTTTAGGAAATTAAAAAATCTTATGATTTTAGATAAACTTAATTTTATTGCTAAAAAAACGATATAAATAACAGGCTTAGCATTTACATTTAAATTTTCTGAAATTGCAAAACCTGCTCTATACTAGTTGCATTGTTTATTTTTTTTATCTCCTATGACCACCCTCTCCTCAGGAAAAGTGCAGGCCCGTGCCATTGCACTGCTTCCTCTTATTGTTTTTTTGACCGTATTTTTAGGAAGTGGTATTTACCACACACTCATTGGTACTGAGTTTGCTTTTTATCAAATCAAAGCGCCAGTTGCTGCATTTCCAGCAATTTTGGTGGCCATTTTACTCTACCGAGGCAAACTCAATGCCAGTATTGATGAATTTTTAAAAGGTGCCAGCCACCCCAACTTAATTTTGATGTTTATGGTGTTTATGTTGGCAGGGGCTTTTGCAAGCGTCAGCAGTAGCATTGGCAGTGTAGAAGCCTCAGTACAATTTGGTTTATCTATTATTCCACCAAGCTTCATCTTACCTATGCTGTTTGTGATTTCAGCATTTATTGCTACAGCGATGGGCACATCTATGGGCACGATTGCTGCCTGTGCACCAATTGCATTTGGTTTTACCCATGCAACTGACATTCCTATCGTTTACGCAATTGGTGCCGTGGTTGGTGGCGCCATGTTTGGTGACAATTTATCGATGATTTCGGACACAACGATTGCAGCAACCAGTAGCCAAAATGTACAGTTGCGTGACAAATTCCGTGTCAATGTTTGGATTGCTGTTCCTGCATCTATTGTCAGCCTAATCATTTATATGCTCTTAAGTGGTGGCGTTCAAACCATTAGCGTGAAAGCCTATAATCCTTGGTTAATGCTTCCGTATGTCGCCGTATTTATTTTGGCTTTTAGTCGTTTGCATGTATTGGCTGTATTAAGTATTGGCGTGATTTTATCGGGCGTGATGGGGCTGTTATTAAAATCAGATTTTAACTTTTTGGCTTTCAATAATGCCATTTATGATGGTTTTATTGGCATGTTTGAAGTGGCTTTGCTTTCTATGTTCTTGGGTGGTTTATCTGCCATTATGCAACGCGAAGGTGGTCTGGAGTGGCTCATTCAGCGCATTTACAGTATGACCCGTTTACTCAAAGTCGGACGACAACGCGCGGGCGAAATTGGGATTAGCTTCTTGGTGGTTTTTTCTAACTTCTTTGTGGCTAATAATACTGTTGCCATTATTCTTTCGGGAGATATGGCGCGTGAAGTTGCCAAAGAGTACGGCGTAGACCCCAAACGCGCTGCTGCCTTAATGGATATTTTCTCTTGTGTTGTACAAGGTCTTATTCCATACGGCGCTCAATTACTCCTTGCCTGCTCTATTGTAAAAATTTCACCGATTGAGTTAATCAGCTCAATTTACTACTGCTGGATATTGGCTATATTTGCCATTGTGGCAATCATCTGTCGTTATCCTCGACTTAAAGATGCCAAAACCCAAACATCATAAAACTTTAAAAAATATTTTCAGCGGTCTCTTAAAGGCCGCTTTTTATTGCTCATCAGCCTCTAACTTTAATGCTTTACGGCGTTGTAACAAGGTTTGGCCTGTATAACTTTTATAAGCACGTGCCAATGCAGACTGGTCTGAATAACCCAACTGTAAAGCAATATCCAATAAGCTTAAGGGCTGTAACAGCAGTTGTTCAATACGCTTCAAACGCTCTATTTCCAACACTTTTTTAAATGAACTCTCTTCCTCAGCAAGATGGCGTTGCAAGGTCCGTACTGAGGTATATAGCTCATCGGCCATCTGTTCTATTTTGGGTGCTTGTGCATATTGTTTTAAATGCTGCGCAATATGTTGATGTAACTGTTGCACAATATTTTCTAGCTTGGGTTTAGAGGCTATTGCTTCTTCAGCCTGCTTCAGCAGTAATTGCATCAGTGACGGGTCTGCAAGCTCTGACTTTAGATCCAAACTGGCCGTGTTTAATACAAAGGCATACTTAGGGTGTTCAAATTCAATTTTACAGGCAAAGAATTTTTCATAATGAAAACGAGCCATTTGCTGTGCATGCGCAAATTTCATACATTTTAGCACCAAAGAACTTGGAAATATTTGCTTGGCCAAATGTGCCATACAGGCCGTGGTCAGCTCGTTGACCAAAGCGTATTTAGCGTCATGCAGAGGCCAAGTTAAATAAAATTCATCTCCTATCGAAGACAATTGCATGGGTGTCACTTCTGCACCGTCAATCACCAAGCGACTAAATTTCATAATGTATTGCAAGGCTTCTGCCACGCTATTAGAACGGGTTGCCATATAGCCCAACACCCCAAAATGCTCAGGCCGTATGAGCTCCGCCATTTCAAAAACTAAATTTGGGCAGTTTAGTTCCTGCTGTGTTGCCTGCATGACCAAATTAAAAAAAGTGTATGGTGACTGAGAATCAATCGGCAGGCTTAATAAATGATCTAGCTGTGATACATACGGCATGATGCTTTGTAAGCAATGATAATCTAGCCCGCGTTTGAGCAAATACATATTCCATAACTGATAATAACCATTTGGTATGTGTAATTCATTCATGACATCACGCTCTATTTTTATTCTGTCTTTTTGACATTCTAAATTTTCACTTTGGCGTTAAATGTATAAAAATTGGCAAGTACTGTCAAAACTTTGTGCTTTTTATTCGACATACTGCAATCATCAAAGGCTATAACAGTAAAAAAAATATGAATGCGATAGTCCAAGTGCATCCAGTAGTACGCACAAAATTAAATTTTAAACTCGAGGAAATTCCACGCTTTTGGTTTGGTGGCGACCCCTTCCTCACCCGAATGTTTGATGCGCTTAGCCTAACCTTTCCAGATGGTGAGCGTTATTTTATTGAATCTGTGCGTTTGTTTCGCGATCAAATTCAAGACGAAGACTTAAAACTCCGTGTGGCTGATTTTATCCGTCAAGAAGCACAGCATGGCATGGCACATGACAAAATGAACCAGCTGATGAAACAGCAAGGCATGCCTGTTGATGCTTTCATTAAACGCTTAAATAAAATTTTTAAGTTTGAATTGAGCCAGCGCTCTGCCGAATACAATATTGCAATGACTGCTTCTGCGGAGCATTTGACAGCGCTCATGGCAGAAACTTTTTGTAGCCGAAAGGAAGTGCTACAAGAAGCTCATCCTTATGTTCGAGCCTTGTTTATTTGGCATGCAATTGAAGAAATGGAACACCGTGATGTCGCATTTGATGTGATGAAAGATGTGGCAAATGTCGATGAAGGCTTGCGTAAGTTTACCTTAGTCTGGACCAGTGCCTTAATGACAGGTTTTACACTTTACCGCGCCAATGTGATGTTAAAACATGACGGCTTCAGCTTCACTGAACGTCTGAAATTAAATGCCAAAGGTTTACCTTGGTTCTTTGGCAAAAAAGGCACATTAACGCGAATGAGCAAGCCTTATCGTGATTGGTTTAAGAAAGATTTTCACCCAAGCCAACATCCCATCGTCGATAACTACAATTTATGGCTTAAGACCTTTGAAGAAACTCAAGATCCTATTCAAGCAGCTGAAGTTTTTTGGCAAGCTGCTAAATAGCAATCACACGATCTAGGATCAAAAGTTAAAGCCGTATCCGTATCATGCTCGCGATACGGCTTTTTTGTGCAGGCTTAAATATTTAATACAGCCTATTACCATTTGGCATAATGGCGCTCTAACAAGCCATATTCATTGAGCAAAATCACCTCTTGCTCTTTATGCCGAATTGATCCGCTGATTTTGGCCTGCCACTGACTAAACTGGCTCCCCACCAAACGTAGATTGAGGTTTTCATAACGTCGCCAACTGGTATGTACCGTTAAATCTAAAGCACCATCTAAAGAGCGGATATGCCATAAGTCATCTGACTGGTGCTCAAATAAAATATCGCTGAGTTCGTACAGTACTCCATTGACCCACAAACAGTTTTCATTGCCAAAGCTTTCATTGACACCTGAAGCTAAATTCAGACCAATACGATTTTTCTCGGTATCCCAAAAATTACATGACAACCAAAACCATGCTGTTTCCGGTCTTAAAAATCCGCACGTATCATCCAATGAAGCAAAGGTACGATCATTAAACTGTACGATTTGCCCACGCTTATTTTTAAAAAAACCTTCACAGCCTAAAGTGGTGAGTTTTTGTGTATAAGTCCAGCCATTAATCCCTGTAGGCGTACATAAGCTAAGTGGATCTGTCCCTGCACAAAAAATACGTGCGCTTAATTGCAATTCACCATATTTACTTACACGGATGTAGCGCACACCATTGGCATGTTCAATATCCACTTGCATTTCAGATTTTATAAAATGACTTTGATTAAATAGCGGTTGCTCATCAACTTTTGTTTGCATTGACAAGATATTGATCGCATTCCAATCCATCACTTCATTATGGATATGATCGTATACATACACAAAAGCATGCCCCGCCCAACCAATATCAGCGATAGCCAGACCAATCGTATAGTGCTGATGTTGAATGCTACAAAATTTAAATTTCTTATATTTAAGTTGCTTACGCCACCCGTTTAATACTTTTCCATACGGGGTTCGATACTCATAACGCTGAATATCAATTTGATTTGGCAAAGAACTAAAGCGCCCATAATGGGGCTGTCCATTGGCTTGTATTAAATCCATTTATGCCTATCCTTTGCATAATTGATTTGAAAAATCCTGTTCTTATTATGCGGATTAATCAGTCGCTGAACAGTCTATTCAGCAAAATACTGCATATCTTCACAAAAATAAATACCTGATGTGACAAGCCTATTCAGCACGCTATATTACAGGTCTAAGCTTAGACTCAATTTAGCTGGATATAGCAATTCTCCCACTGTTGCGGGGCAAAATCAGCTTTCATTAACTCGATATAACGCCCGTGTATGCAGTCCACCTTAATACAATCGTCAACCTCTAACACACGGTCCGTATGCTGTTTTTGCCAATGGGCTGCAAAATACTGTTTACCCTGTTGTTTCGCTTCGGCCTCCGTGATCGCTGGCACCAATACATAGCGGTGTAGCTCACCAAATTCTGCTGCATCATAACCACCCAAGTTAATCAACCACAGCTTGAGTGAAGTCGCATGTGGCGCAGCATTAGTCAATTGAAGTTGATACGGTATGCCTTCTGACATCACACCACTGACTTTCATCCATGCATCAATATGTAGGCCCTTTTGTTCACCAAACCATGCTTCGCGCAGCTGTGGATAGCAGTCTTCAAATTGATTGCCGATAGCAAAAACCACATCATGTACTTCTGTATTTGCACGTGCATGACGGCCACCCAACATCACCATAAATAAGCTCAACACAGCTTTCTCCATAAATTTTAAATAGAACCAAAAGCTTGTAGCATTTTAAATACAATCACCCCGCCCAAGGATAATACTGCATTATTCATAAAATGGATCAGTAATACATGCCAAATATTACGCGTCCAAAGATAGATTAATTTTAGAAACAAGCCTGCCATCATAAAGCTTATTGTCGCAATCAGATTGCCATCAAAATTATGATAATGAATTAACCCGAACACAATTGAGTTAAACAAGACTAAAACCACACGCCACAGCCACGGCTGTACGAACAGCTTTTGCAGCAAGGTATAGCGGAAAATAATATCTTCCAGCAATGCGGTAAATAATGGCCCAAGACTGATGATCAATAAGCTAAAAAAGGCAATCGAATTGGGATCAATAGATGCTTTTTCTTCACCGCTTGCTCCCAATGGCAACAGGCTACGTGTGAGAGAAATCACCACTTGCAATAACACCGCGCCAGCAATGACCAACAGACTTGAGCGCCAAAAGACCTGTTTATACTTTTGCCAGTGCGTATACAGCATCGTCTTATAGAGCCAACATACAGCTATAAATAAAATGCCACGAAAAATCGAATCGCCCAAAGCAACTTGAACCGATGCACCGAACAATTGATCCAAGACAAAGCTATTTAGCAAAATTAAAGGAATAATGAGTACCGCAAAAGTATCCCGTGCATTCCAAATGATTTTTTGAGGAAAGGATTCAGCACGAACCAAGTGTGTAAATGTCATTATTATTGAGTCTTTCAACGCTATAAATTTCAGCAATATTGTGACTTATCTCACTCTTTAACTTTGCTTGTTTTTTGTAGGCCTTTTTAGACTTACATTTAAGGTCATAAAAAAATCGCGCAAAATGACTTCTGCGCGATTTTTTTAATCCTCCCAACCCTCCTTTAACAAAGGAGGGCTTTTCCCCTCTTTATTAAAGAGGGGGTGGGGCAGATTTTACATCTCAACCATTTCCACGCCATCAATGCGGGCAACTGTCATTAAGTCTTTATCGCCACGGCCTGATACAGTCGCAATGATAATTTGGTCTTTATCCATCGTCGGTGCAAGTTTCGTGACATAAGCCATCGCATGTGAACTTTCTAACGCAGGGATAATACCTTCAATATGTGTTAAGTCGCGGAAGCCTTGTAGCGCTTCAGTGTCATTGATTGGCACATAGTTCACACGGTGCATATCTTTCAAGAAACTGTGTTCTGGGCCTACACCTGGGTAGTCCAAACCTGCAGAAATTGAATGTGTTTCAATGATTTGACCTTGATCATCTGACATCAGATAAGTACGGTTACCGTGAAGTACACCAACATGACCTGCATTGAGTGGTGCAGAGTGCTTGCCTGTTTCAATGCCGTAGCCTGCAGCTTCAACACCGTACATTTTCACATCTTCATCATTTAAGAATGGATAGAACAAGCCCATCGCATTTGAGCCGCCGCCCACACATGCAACTAAAGCATCTGGTAAACGGCCTGCTTGTTCCTGAATTTGTTTACGCGCTTCACGACCAATGATTGATTGGAAATCACGAACCAATTGTGGATATGGGTGTGGACCTGCAACTGTACCAATCACGTAATAAGTTGAATCAACATTGGTGACCCAATCACGCATCGCTTCGTTCATGGCATCTTTCAATGTTTTTGAACCGCTTTCCACAGGTACAACCGTTGCGCCAAGTAAACGCATACGGTATACGTTCATGGCTTGACGTTTAACATCTTCTGCGCCCATGAACACCACGCATTCAAGGCCTAAACGCGCTGCAATCGTTGCAGTTGCTACACCGTGCTGACCTGCGCCTGTTTCGGCAATAATACGTTTTTTACCTGAAAGCTTAGCCAGTAAAGCCTGACCAATGGTGTTATTCACTTTATGTGAACCTGTATGGTTCAGGTCTTCACGTTTTAAGTAAATTTGCGCACCACCCAACTCTTTCGACCATCGCTCAGCATAATACAAAGGACTTGGACGACCAACGTAATACGCCAAGTCACGGTCGAATTCTGCCAAAAACTGTGCATCATCTTTCATGCGGAAATAGAGTTTTTCTAAGTCCTCAAGTGCTGCCATAAGAGTTTCTGACACAAAACGCCCGCCATGAATACCAAAATGCCCTTGTGCGTCTGGGAATTGGGTATAGTCGATTTTATTTTGCTGATCCACGAAGGACTCCTTGCATAAAGCGTTCTATGAGTTGTTGGTCTTTAATACCTTTACTTGATTCTACACCACCGCTCACATCTACGGCATAAGCGCCTGTGGTTTGAATCGCATCTTCAATATTGTCAGGCTTTAAACCGCCCGCCAAAATTAAAGGAATATCGAGTTTTGGGAACTGTGCCCAGTCAAAGCTATGCCCTGTACCGCCTTTCAGCTCAGGATGCCATGCATCCAATAGTACGGCGCTTGCCCCTGCCTGCTGAAAAGCTTGGATTTCTGCAATCACATCCAGTTCAGGTTTCATCTGAATGGCTTTATACCAGCGGCGCCCAACAGTTTGTGCAATCGTTTTGCACTGTTCAGGACTTTCATCGCCATGAAATTGCAGTATGTCTACAGGTGAAATTTTTAAAATATCCTGTATCTCTGCAGCCGATGCATTCACAAATAAACCCACGGTCTGCACATACGGCGGCACATGCTGAATCAGCTCAGCAACTTGCGCTGCCGTTACACTGCGCGGGCTTGGCGCAAAGAATACAAATCCTATCGCATCTGCGCCAGCTTGGACGACAGATTGAATATCTTGAATACGTGTAATTCCGCAGATTTTGGCACGGGTTCGCATGTTGTTTTGGCTCTGACTCCGCCCTATTCATAGCCTATCTATGAATATGAAGGCGAATCATTGTAATGCAATTTTCATGAATTGCGTGGATTTTCAGCATGCATTCATGGCAAAAAAAAGCCCTGACGGATCAAGGCTTTTTAAATTTATATTTCAAACTCAAACTTATTTCATTGCATAACGCAGAGTTACCCAAGCCGTACGGCCTTCTTGACGGTAGTAATAGTCATCAAATGAGTCATACACGGTGTAATATTCTTTATCAAACATATTCGCAAGTTTGGCTTGTACAGAAAATTCAGGTGTCGCTTGATAAGTTAAACGCACATCTGCTGTCGCAAAACTGCCAAAGCTTGTTGTATTGGCAGCGTCTTTATAACGCTGGTCTTCTGCGTGTACAGAGCCACCTAGCGTCCATTTATCCATCGTATAATCCGCAGACACATTCAACAACTGGCCTGCACGGCCTGCAATTTGGTTGCCCTTTGTTGCGCCCGAGTTATATTCAGGCTCTTGATAGGTATAATTTAAGTTCCACGTGAAGTTGTCCAGTGACTGCCCTAACTCAGCTTCTACCCCTTTAATTTTTGCTTTTGCAATATTGGTTCCGCCTGAAATCATATTATCAATTTCATTATGAAAGGCAGAAACAGACCAGTTCAGCCATTGCGATCCTTTGAATCCAATTTCAATATTTTCAGACTCTTCAGGGACTAAGTTTGGATTTGACCAACCCGGATAATACAAGTCATTAAATGTCGGTGAGCGGAAAGCAGTGCCGTATGAAACATAAGTACTGTAGCTGTCATTAAATGAATAACCAACAGCAGCATTGCCTGTAGTGTGATCACCAAACTGTTCATTATCATCTAGGCGAATGGCAGCTTGCAGGTTCACTCGACCAAAATCGCCAAGATACTGCGCATAGTAACCGACATTATCACGCTCTTTTTCATCGTAATTGGTGGTGCTGTCGACTTGATCATTTAAGTAATCCACACCCACCAATAGTGTGTTGTTTGCATTGAAAGATAGTGTGTTTAACCAGCTGATGCTGTCTTTTGTAGTATCAAATACACCTGTCGATTTATCTGCACTGAAGGTTTCATATTTATCTTCTGAACGACCAAATTTCAGCTGCGTTTTCCAAAGATCCACTGGTGAATAGCTAAAACCTACGCCATATACATTTTGCTCAATCTTATTATAAGGATTTACATTAGATGCATTATCGTAATGGGTTTCACCGTTGACATATAATACATTCAGGTCTGCTGAAAATTGATCATTAAACTGATGACCTGCTTTAATTGAAGCAGAATAGTTTTCATAACCATCTTTATCTGTTTCAGTCGGCAAAGTTGTTACATCCATGCCTTGTGTTTTTAAGCCAGCCAAACTCAGCGTCGCCCATGTATTATCCTGACGAAGATTCACACCGACATTGGCATCATAGGTTTCATGTGAACCATACTTAAGCGAAGCAAATGGTTTTACGCCATTTTGCGTACCTTTACGGGTAAAGATTTGAATTACACCGCCCACTGCTTCTGAACCATATAAGCTTGAACGCGGGCCTTTCACCACTTCCACACGTTCAATTTGGTCAATTGGCAAATGCTCAAAAGAAGTTTGACCAGAAGTTGCCGAGCCAAGCTTTTGACCATCCACCAACACCAATACCGCCGTAGAGCCAGTACCACGAATGGAAATACTGGTTGGCTGGCCTAGGCCGCCAGAGTTGGTATAGGTCACACCTGGTACGGTACGTAGCAATTCTTGCAAAGACGTAAATTGCTTACGTTCAATTTCTTCACGGTTAATGACGGTGACTGCCGCCAAAGTTTTTTGTGAGTCTTGCTCTACAATATTGGCAACCGTGTTGGTAATGACTGGAAGCTGATGAACTTGGTCTGCTGCCATCGCAGCAGAAAGTGGAGATAAAACAAAAAGCGACCCGATAAGAGTCTTAGAGAAAGAATGCATGCTGTATTCCCCGATCGCACCGCCCGTGCGAAATAAAAGTTGGATAACGCGAGGCGGTTTTAGGGTAAGACAAGGCTTGCCATTTTTCAGACAAAAGCATGCAATCCCGCTATAACGCCCGCCGCATTATGAATAGGTCTGCATCAGGCCGGTCTCCGGACTTACGTTATGAATAACGATTCACCGTTGCGGGGGCAGTGTCAGATAACAACAGCTCTATACTGCTGGACTGACTTCCCAGTTTCACTTCTTAATTAAGGAAGCACCTGAAGCATGGGCAGATTAGTTTCTGCCCCACAGCAAGTCAAGCTGTATATGCAGCTATCTTAAAATGCCCGATAGATTTGATTGTTCGATAAATCGGAGTTCTCTATACTTAAGCCATTCACAACAGTTGGCATGGGAAGTTTTGTAACACTGCCCCCGCAACGGTGCGCAAGCCATGCCTTGCCAGTCCGATACCTGCCCACTGTGTTCTATCACTCAATCATTTACGTGGGGTAAATGCATGGAGCTTTGTATGCCTTTTCCTTTTCAGCCGACTGCGCTTGCAGCTGGCCTATCTGCACTTTGTATTTTTAGCTCCCAAATGTCTGTTGCAGCAGATTCCATTGCACAACCTCAATTGGATACCATTGTCGTCACAGCAACACGTTCTGCAGAAAAATTAGAAAATGTACCTGCGCGTATATCTATTATTGAACCTGCAACCATAGCGCAATCCCCTATTTCCCAAATGAGTGATTTACTGCGTAACGATGCATCTATCAATATGGTGCAAAACGGCGGTTTAGGACAAGTGGCTTCGATTTTTGTGCGTGGCACAGAATCTGACCATACCTTAGTACTGCGCGATGGTGTGCGCTTAAATTCAACCACCTCGGGCATGGCGCCATTACAGTTTCTAGATACTACCGATATTCAACAAATAGAAGTGTTAAAAGGCCCTGCCTCTGTGTTGTATGGCTCAGATGCGATTGGCGGTGTGGTACAAATTATTTCCAAGACACCAACGGAAAATACAGCCTTTGCCAGTACGGAAGTAGGTGAACACAAAACCTATAAAAGTATTATTGGCGCAGATGCCGCAAAAAATGGCTATTACGCACAGATTCGAGGGCAACGCTTAGAATCAGATGCCACCAAAGTGTTTGACCTAGATGAACTGAGCAGAGCAAGCTATGACCAAAAAGGCTGGAGTGCAAAAGTCGGATCAAAACAAGAAAATCATGCATTTTCATTGGACTATAGTCATAACGATGGTCGTAGCTTTTATGTCAGTTGTAGCAATGAAGATAAAGACTATAACTGCTTGAACTACAGCAATGTCGCGCAAGATTTTAACAATGAAATGATCAACCTACGTGGTGAAGTGCGTCTATTACCTGCTTTAGAACTGCACGCCCGCCTTTCTCAATTTAAAGATGAGCTAGATCAGGTCACAACCACCGACTTCACCCACAATAAAACCCAAGAAGCGGAAATCTATTCAAAACTTGAGCTGACGCCAAAGCAAACGCTTTTAAGCGGGATCACACATCGTAAAATCAGCGGTGATATTGTGTCTTATGGCACGGCCTATCAAGATGATAACCGTAGCACAGGTTATTACTTACAGCATCAATATCATCAAGATGGTCTTAATACACAGCTCGGAATTCGCCTAGAAGACGATGCAAAATATGGTAGCCATACCATTGGTCAAGCTGCAATTCGTCTGCAAGCACTGCCTTTAACCAGCGTGTATGCCAATATTGGAACTGCATTTAAGTCGCCAACCTTAGACGAACGCTATAACAGTTGGTCAGGCAATCCAAACTTAAAGCCCGAAGAAAGCATTTCTTATGAAGTTGGTGTCGATCAAAAGCTGAATCATGGGCTAAGTACAGGCCTGTCCTTGTACCACACCAAAGTCGATCATTTGATTGTGAATGGTCCAAATTACACCTTAGAAAACCTTAATACAGCGGTGTATCAAGGTGTGGAAACCTATCTGCAATGGCAAAATGGCGGATGGTCAAGCAAACTCAGCTATCATTATGTGAAAGCACAAGATGATGAGAAAAAACAAGATTTACAGCGCCGACCACGTCAGAACTTAAGCTTGACTACAGGTTGGAGCAATGACATTTATGGCATGAATGCAACCTTAAATGCCAAGTCAGATGCCGTGGATTATCAGGCACGCAATCCCGGTTATGCCACCATTGATATGAGCGCATTTTGGAATATCAATCCCAACCTAAAAGTCTTTACCAATTTACAAAATATTGGTGATGTCGAATACAAAACCTCATCGTATGGTTCAGGTTTGTATTATATGAATGGTGGGCGTTTAGCCTCTATCGGTGTCACTGTTAAATATTAATGCACATCACTTTATTCAACTTTTTATCAAAAATGGACAATTAACATGGGCCACCGTTTAAGTAAAATTTATACCCGCACAGGCGACTCAGGTACAACAGGTTTAGGTGACGGATCACGTGTAGCAAAGGATGATTTACGCATTGAAGCCCTAGGCGATGTCGATGAGCTCAATTCAAGTATTGGCATACTGCGTTCACACATTGCACTTAGCAGCATTGAAGACAAAGCGACTTGGGACAAATCTCTTAGTCTGATTCAGCATTGGTTATTCGACCTTGGCGGTGAAGTCTGTATTCCAAACTTCAACTTGGTACAGCCTGTATCTATTGAGTTTTTGGAAAATGATATTGACCGAATGAATGAAGCATTGCCGATGCTAAAAGACTTTATTTTGCCATCAGGCACTTTAGTATGCAGCTTTGCTCATCAAGCACGTAGCGTTTGCCGCCGTGCAGAACGCCGTTTAATGGCTGTACATAACCGTGACCAAAACATTCAAGCGCCGTCATTGCAGCTTTTGAACCGACTTTCAGACTGGTTATTTGTCGCATCACGTACATTACAACGTGCCGAAGGCGGTTCTGAAGTGCTTTGGCAAAAGAATATTAACGACACGATTTAAATTCAGATCATTCTAAACCGTTTAATCTGCCTTAAAAAATGCGTCTTATACAATGTCTAATTCGCGACAGGCGGCAAGGATGCCGCCGTTGGGTAAAGGTTCCAGGGACGAACCTTTTACCCAACAATAGATTTTTGTTACTTTTGATCTTTCAAAAGTAAAAGATCAGCTTCACAAATCAATTTAACTTTTCACAGGATTCCAATGCTGTAAAGGCAGCATCCAATCCCCCAGCTAATTTTTTTAGCACAAATTATACCCAACACGACCAATAAGGCTTTTGCTCATCCTATATTCATGTAACTGCTTTTAACTCTCATGTCTTTAGCGTTAAAATCAGCTACAAATACATAACAGAAAAATGATCATGCAAATCATCGGACACCGTGGCGCCCGTGGCGAAGCCCCAGAAAACACCCTCGCAGGCTTCCAATACATCCATGACCTTGGCATACGCGCTGTAGAATTTGATGTCCGCCAGCTTAAAGACCATGAACTGATCATCATGCATGATGATAATTTCCTGCGCACCACAGGCATAGACCAACAGCTGTATGCATGTTCAAGCCTAGAACTCGAACCTTATAACCAAGCGCATATTTGGCTGGACTGGCCTAAACAAATCACTCCAACTTTAAAGCAAAGCCTGAACATCATGCAGGACTTTGAGCACTTAGAGGTTGAAGTCAAAGCAGTCGAGACAGCAGAACAGGCCAACGCCTTAATTAGCGAATTGCAAAAACAGCTGCAAGGCTTTGAGCACAATGCGGTGATCACCAGTTTCGACTTAAAAATTCATCAAGCTTTACAGCAGCAGAATTCAACCTTTAAACGCGGTTTGCTCATTGAAGAAGATATCGGCCTTTTAGCCATCGAACAGGCATTGCAATTGGGCTGTTGTCAAATCGGCTGGATGAATCAGCTGGCGAACGATGAAATCCTGCTGGCTACACAGCAAGCCGGTCTAAAAATCAGTGTTTGGACGGTGAATGATGTCGAACGTGCCAAACATTTACAGAAAATGGGCGTTGATGGGCTGATTACAGATTTTCCAAAACTGATGCTGTAGTATTTAGATGTCGTCTAAATCAACACAAATATACTGTTCTATAATGCAGTTAACGGACTCAAAAACATTGAAAAAGCCGACTAAAACACTGTGGAAATAATGACCGATTGTCCATTTATTTCACTATGCGTTTCACACATTTCAAGGCAATATAAAACCGCATCTAAGCCAACAGTAGCAATGGATTTGAAATAAATTAAATCACAGTTTTATTCTGTTACTGTTTTGCACAATACAGTTGTGCAATAATGCTGTGAGCATGAGAAAGCTCATGCTAATATGCAGTTCTATTAATCCATAATCTATTTATGGTTTTTGTATTCTGATATACCTCCCAAGGTTCTAGGAGTTAAGCTGGCGATGACCGCTCCCCAACCCAAAGCACCAATCAACTGGATTGCCGTTTTCGCACTGTTGTTTTTGCCGCTCGTGGCAATTATTGCAATCCCGTTATATGCATACCACCATGATTTTAGCGCGGCAGCCTGGATCAGCATGTTTGTGCTGCTTGGCTTCAGTAGCTTGGGGATCACGGCGGGTTATCACCGCTTATGGGCGCACCGCGCTTATGAAGCGACTTTGCCAATGCAAATTGTCCTGATGATCATGGGCACCTTCGCTGTACAAAACAGTATTTTGTTTTGGGCGTCAGGCCACCGTACCCATCACCGTCATGTCGATGATGTCGATCACGACCCGTACTCAATTAACCGCGGTTTTTGGTTTGCACACATTGGCTGGATGCTTCGTGACTATAAGTCAGGCGGCGCCAACTATAAAAATGCACCGGATTTATTAAACAATAAATTGGTGATGTTCCAAGACAAATACTACGTGCCTTTAGTCATTGCAGTACATGCCGGCATTTTATTGCCTATCGGCTGGGCTGTAGGCGACATGTGGGGCGTATTGCTGCTTGGCGGCCTAGTACGTTTAATTCTGAGCCATCATGTAACATTCTTTATTAACTCGCTATGCCACATGTGGGGTTCTCGTCCATATACAGACGAAAATACTGCACGTGACAACTTCATCCTTGCGATTGCAACTTGGGGTGAGGGTTACCACAACTACCACCACATTTTCCAATACGACTACCGTAACGGTGTGAAATGGTGGCAGTACGATCCTACAAAATGGTTAATTTGGACCTGTTCTAAATTAGGTCTTGCCAAAAATTTACGTCGTATCCCAAGCTTTAACATTAAAAAAGCTGAACTTGCGATGAAATTTAAATATGCAGAACAAGATCTTGCAGTGTATGGCCTAAATGTAAATGATGACGTAGCTCAAGTAAAAAGCAAAATTGCACTTGAATATGAAGCATTTACCAACACGCTAAACGATTGGGCTAAGCTAAAAGAACAAGAAATTCAAGCGAAAAAGACTGCGGTCGCTGAAAAAATCCACCAAATGGATGACAAGCTAAAACTTGAATTCCAGCAAGTTGAACAGCGCCTTTCACAGCACCGTGAAACAGTAACAACGCTCATGCGCAACATTAAAAAGAAAGCGGTTTCAGAATAAACTGAAACACTGCACATAAAGCCCCGTCATGGGGCTTTATTTTTTGCGCTGCATAATAAATACCGTAACATCTCTGTCTGCCATCACTGCCCGCACTTTGCTATAGTTTCAGCACAGCTACTTTTTCCAAGACGACTATGCAGTTTAACCCGCGCTATAACACGCTCCCTTCCCGCCTATATCACCATCAGCAGCCAAGCCCGCTCAAAGGCGCTAAAGCTGGCCATTTTAATGCCGCTTTGGCAGCACAGCTGCAATGGTCAGAAGATGATATTCTGCACTGGGTTGAAATCTGCAGCGGTCAAAAAACTTTTGCCGAATTTGAACCATTAGCGATGGTTTATGCAGGCCATCAATTTGGACAATGGGCAGGACAGTTGGGTGATGGACGCGGTCTCCTGATTGCTCAAATTTTAGATCAAGCTGGTCAAACCATTGACCTGCATTTAAAAGGTGCTGGCTCTACCCCTTACTCACGAATGGGTGACGGCCGTGCGGTACTGCGCTCGACCATTCGTGAATATTTGGCAGGACACGCACTCAACAGCTTAGGTATTTCATCAAGCAATGCAGTTGGTTTTACCAGCTCCGAGCAAGGCGTACAGCGTGAAAAATTAGAGTTAGGCGCAATGGTGCTACGCACTTCAGACTGCCATATCCGTTTGGGGCATTTTGAATGGATCAATCAATATCAGGGTGATTTACTGCCTGAATTTACCCAAAAATGTATCGAATGGCATTACCCTGATTGCTTAGAGGCAGAGCAGCCGATTTTGGCTTTTGCCACCCAAGTCATTCAGCGTACCGCTGTAATGATTGCGAAATGGCAGCTGGTCGGCTTTGCACATGGCGTAATGAATACCGACAACCTCAATATCACAGGTTCGACTTTGGACTTTGGCCCTTATGGTTTCTTAGAGCGCTTCCGTCCTAATTGGATTAACAACCATTCAGACTACCAAGGCCGTTATACCTATCAACAGCAGCCGAGTATCGGCCATTGGAATTTATGGCAATGGCTGAATAACTTAGTACCGCTCTGCCCTATTGATTATGACAAAGAACAATGGAAAGAAGATCTAGCCAAATGTTTAGAGCATTTTGAACAGACCTTCTTGGAACATTATAAATTGGGCTTAGCTCAGAAAATGGGTTTACCTAGCTTCCATAAAGAAAGTTTTGACTGCGCAATGGCGTTCTTACGTATTTTGCAGACCGAGCAGCTCGACTACACGCAAAGTTTTATCCGCCTGCAAGAAAAACAATATGAAGCCATTAAAGATGACTGCCTTGACCGCCGTGCTTTTGAAGCTTTCCTAACGCAATATGAAAGTATTCGTGAACATCAGGACACCCATGCTTTAGATGCTGAAATGACACAAGCCAACCCGCAATACATTTTGCGTAACCACATGGCGCAAAAGGCGATTGAGCTTGCTGAGCGTAATGATTTTTCAGAAGTTGAGCGTTTATTTACTTTGCTGAGCCAACCCTTTAGCAAACAGCCTGAACTTGAGCAAGCAGCAGATTTAGGGCCATTGCCAAGTGATGTACCTGAAGTTATGGTGAGCTGTTCTTCTTAAAATTTATCCACACATTCAAGCTTGAATCAGCTCAAAATTGTGGATAATTTAAACATTATCCACAATTACAATTAGAACCGACTGCTTATGCATTTACATCAAATTGCTACCCATACCGCTCTAAAACTGCCAGAAGTGACAGTGACTCAGCCATTTGGTGACGGCTGTGATGTATTTAAAGTGATGGATAAAGTTTTTATGCTGAGCTTTCATTTAGAAGGCAAAGCAGCGATTAACTTAAAGGTGTTGCCAGACAATGGCAACATGCTGAGAGATATTTATCCCTTTATTCGCGCAGGCTGGCACATGAATAAGCAGCATTGGATTTCTGTATTTACAGATGAAGCGTTGGAAGATGAATTGCTGCAAGATTTGGTGCTGAATTCTTATGAATTGGTGGTCTCAAAGCTAAAAAAAGCTAAGCAACAGCGAATTGAGCTCTTACGTCTGCTATAGCATGATTTTTAATTTAAAAAAAATAGAAATTTCAATAGATCAATCTCTAATTAAAGTTAGAATCACCCCAAATTAAATGATTAGCTATTTTATTTATGCAATTCAGACACGATATCAATGGATTACGAGCCATAGCTGTATTGGCCGTTGTACTTTTTCACTTTAATCCACAATGGCTAACTGGTGGTTTTGCTGGTGTAGATGTCTTCTTTGTCATTTCTGGCTTTTTGATGACAGCCATTATTTTTAATGGCATTGAAAAAAACACATTTAACCTATTTAAATTTTATACCGCACGTGCAAACCGAATTATTCCTGTTTTAGCCACGATGACTATCTTTTTAGCCATATTTGGCTGGTTCTATTTAGCCCCGGTTGATTATAAAGATTTAGGGCGACAAATCGAAAAAAGCTCTTTCTTTATCTCCAATCTTCTTTTTTCAAAAGGTGGGGGCTATTTTGATACTGCTGAGCATACTAAATGGTTGTTACATACATGGTCTTTGTCTGTTGAGTGGCAATTTTATATATTTTTTCCACTTATCATTTTGATGCTTAAAAAATATTTAAGCCTTCATAATTTAAAACGTGTAGTGCTTGGGCTGTTTTTAGTCAGCTTTATTTATTGTATATATGCAACCTATAAAGACAGCAAAACTGCCTATTTTTTACTGACTAGCCGTGCATGGGAAATGCTCATAGGTGGTTTAGCATTCCTCTATCCTTGGTCATTAAACACCAAAAAATCACAGCTTATAACCCAATGCTTAGGGCTCGTGCTAATTCTAGCATCGTATATCTTTATCTCTAAAGATACGCTTTGGCCGGGTTATATGGCGTTTATTCCCGTCCTTGGTGCGTATTTAATTATTGTGAGTCAATACCAACAGAATGTTTTCATTAACAATCCTATTTTTAGTCATATTGGTAAATGGTCTTACTCAATTTATGTTTGGCACTGGCCCTTGGTTGTATTGGGTTTCTACCTTGGTCTCGAAAATTGGTGGATATACGGGATACCGCTGTCAATTTTATGTGGTTTCTTAAGTTATCACGCTATTGAAAAGATTCGTTTCCCACGCTATTCATCTTGGAAAGAAATTTATAAAGTAAAAGCAATTTATCTCGCTTTATTCCTTTTAGGCTTTGGACATTTTCTTAAATCAAATGATGGTGTAGATTCACGACTTCCAGAAGCAGCTAAAATAGCGAATGAAGAAATCAATAACACCAATCCTTATGATTGCGACCAACAAGAGTTACATGAATGTATCATAGGAAATCCAGCTAAAATTCAAGCTATTGTTGTTGGAGATAGCCATGCTGATGCATTGACCACTTCTGTAGCAACAAGTTTTAATTTGAAAGCAGAAGGTATCATTTCATTTGCAACTGCTGCTTGCCCATTTATTCCCAATATGCAATTTTACAAAGATAAAAGTCCTTGCCCAGAAATCAACCAACAACGTTTAAACTTAATTGCATCCAAAAAATATGAAAATATTCCAATGGTGTTCATTGCCAGATATCCAAGCTACTTAATTGGAGAAAATGACCCGGATCACATGGACGCGAGAGGCTCTAAACCTTCTGTTTATTTTGATGATAATCCAAATATCAGTCAAAAGAATCGAATGATTTCATTTCAAAAAAATCTCACTGAAGTTTTATGTCAAACCTCTAAGACTAACCCTGTATATATCGTGCAACCGATTCCAGAAGTAGGTTTCAATTTACCGCAAAGAATCATTAAGAATGTATTCTACAAGCGCAATGAAAAAATATTTATTTCACACGATGCCTACTTAAAAAGATCAGGAGAAATTCGCAAAATTATTCAGGAAAGTGCAGCGCAATGTCAGGCCAAAGTCTTAGACCCTGCATTACGTTTATGTAAAGGAAATGAATGTATTTCTGAATATAAAGGACGCCCGATTTATCGTGATGGTAATCATCTCAGTGAATATGGGAATAAGCTTTTAGTTCCAATGTTTAAACAAGCCTTCAATCCATAAAATATGAAAGCAGACCTAAATGGCTTTAATTTTTTAAAGTCATTTAGGTCAATTTACAAATTAAAATTTAAAATCTATTTGCTTCTAAAGGCAATTTCTTAAAACGCTTTCAACATCGTTGTTAAACAAATTTACTTTTAAAATTGGATACTTTAAAAGGCTCTTCCCTAAGCCTTTATTGCATTAAACCTTCTTTGTTTGCATCACTTTAAACAGCACAAATAGCAGTAAAATCCATAGTGGCTGCATCAGTACTGACAGCATAAAGCCCTGATTCCACATGATGTATAAAATCATCAGCATGAACGCTAAAACAAAATAGTTGGTGAATGGTGCACATAAGGCTGGAAATTTAGTCTGTATACCCTGTTGCTGCATTGCTTTTCTAAATTTCAAATGAATCAAGCTGATCAACATCCAATTCAGTACAGCAGCACTCACCACAATATAAATCAAATAACTTAAAGCTTTTTCAGGCAAGAAATAATTCAGCAACACACAACCAAAAATCAGCAACGCAGAAAATAAAACTGCAGCCATCGGCGTACCCTGCTGATTCACTTGCTTAAAGACTTTAGGTGCATTGCCCTGTTCTGCCAAGCCTAACAGCATACGACTATTGGCATACATTCCGCTGTTACAGACCGAAACTGACGCCGTCAAAATAATAAAATTCAACAAATGTGCCGCCCAATCAATCCCCATCTGATTAAAGATCATCACAAATGGGCTATGATCCAAACCACCAAGTTTTAACTGATTCCAAGGCACCAGCGACAGCAATACCGCCAAAGAGCAAATATAAAACAAGAACACGCGGATCACGGTTTGATTTACCGCTTTCGGGATGTTTTGATCGGGGTTTTCAGTTTCAGCGGCCGCCATGCTAATCAGCTCAATGCCACCAAAGGCAAACATCATAAAGGCCAACATATAAAATAAGCCTTCAAAACCATGCGGGAAAAAGCCCCCATGTGCCCACAAATTACTGATTGAAGCCGTAGAATCTGCATCTGCGGTAAGCAGCAAATACACACCAAAAATAATCATGGCAACAATGGCTACAACTTTAATCATCGACAGCCAAAATTCAGATTCTGCATACAATTTGACATTGGCTAAATTGGCAAGGGTAATGACCGCAAAAAATACCAGTACCGAAACCCATGCTGGCACATGTGGCCACCAATAATTCACATATTTACCAATGGCCGTCAGCTCAGTCATCACCACTAAAATATACAAAATCCAGTAGTTCCAGCCTGTTAAAAATCCTGCAAAATTACCCCAATATTTAAAGGCAAAATAACTGAATGAACCTGTTACTGGCTCTTGTACAATCATTTCACCCAGCTGGCGCATAATTAAAAAGGCAATCAAACCGCCAATCAAATAACCTAAAATGATCGATGGCCCAGCCGATTCAATAATATGCGCAGAACCTAAAAATAGGCCTGTACCAATTGCACCGCCCATTGCAATCAGCTGAATATGGCGGTTCTTCAATCGGCGCTGCAGTTGAGGCATTTGGCTGCTCACAACACGTTCTCATCTGATAAAAAAGTAGATTGTAAATCTTTTTAGCCAGGTTATGCGCTATTGTGGCTTACTCATCCCAATAAAAAAGGCGAACACATTTACATGGATTCGCCTTTAGATTGTCTAAATATAATTAATCTTCAGGATATTCAAAACGATAACCAACACCGTATACCGCCTGAATCCACTCATGGCGGTTGCCCGTTTCGGCTGCCTCAGAAATTTTACGGCGTAGGTTTTTAATGTGGCTGTCAATTACACGGTCAGCAACATCAAAGCTGTCTGGGTTAATGTGATCTAGCAACTGCGCACGCGAATACACTTGCCCCACATGCTCCAAAAATAGTTCCAGTAATCGAAACTCTGTTGGTGTGAGGTTTAATGACTTTTGCTGATACCAAACACGTTGCTGGCCTTTGTCCATACGGAATAAATCGTTGCTTTCTGGCTCAGCTTTACGCTCTAAACGACGTAATACCGCCTGTACACGTGCAACCAATTCTTTCGGGCTAAAAGGCTTACAAACATAATCATCTGCACCCATATTTAAGCCCAACACACGGTCAATTTCTTCAGTACGGGCAGTGACCATAATAATTGGCAGATCTGACTGCTCACGCACTTTACGGCAAATGGTGAGACCATCCATACGTGGCACCATCAAATCTAAAATCATTAGACTAGGCTTACGCTGTGTAAAACTCTCATAGGCCTCTTGGCCATCATGAAACATGCTCACTTCAAAGCCTGCTGCTTCTAAATAATCACGCACCAGTTGTGCAAGTTCTACTTCATCTTCAACCAGCATAATATGTTTCATAAATGCTTATTTTCCTTTTAAGAGTTCACTTGTTTTGGGAAGCTTAACTTGCAACGTAATCCACCCAATGGCGAATGATCAAAACTGAGCTCACCACCCATTGCTTGCGCAATTTTGCCAGATAATGCCAAACCTAAACCTGTTCCACCAGTACTGCGTGTGCGCGAATCGTCTACACGATAGAAGCGTTGCCCTAAATTAGCCAACTGCTCATCGCTGAGCCCTAATGGACTATCGTCAACGTACACCGTCCAATAGGCATCATTTTGTTCAGTATGAATTCGAACCTCACCACCCGCTTCAGTATAACGAATACTGTTACCCAGTAAGTTCACCATAATTTGTTTAAAACGGTCTATATCCAATTGTAAATCAGCACCCTCACCCTGTGCACTCACTGTTAAGCGTGCCTGCTCAAACTTCGGCTTAAAGTTTTCAACTTCTTGCACAATCACCTGCCACGGATTCACATTGGCCATATAGCATTTCAATTGCATCGCTTCAGCTTGTGCTAAATCTGCCAAATCTTGGGTTAGTTTTTTCAAACTGCTCACCTGATTGAGCATTGAGGCAAAATGCTCAGGCGTTGGCTTACGTATGCCATCCTGCATGGCTTCAATTTGCGCTTGGAGTACAGCCAGCGGAGTTTTCAGTTCATGTGAAGTATCGGCCACCCATTGACGACGTGATGTTTCATGTTGATCTAAAATCATGGCCAATTGATTTAACTCATTTGATAAATCGCCTAACTCATCATTACGATTGACAGTAATTTGATGCTGATAATGGCCTTTGGTTAATTCACGTGTTCCATTTAATAAGCGCTGAATCGGCTTTTTAAAATAGGTCGCTAGTAATAATGAAGCAATTAAACTGGCCAATAAGGTTAAACCATACACCAAAATCAAATAACGTTTCTGCTTACTAAAAAAGTTAATACTAATCGCATCATCTTGATCAAGTACGGGTTTTAAACCCAAATAACCAACGACCTGATTTTTCACCATAATCGGACGATAGGAAATATTTGCATCTGTTGGTTCGCCCACAACAAATTGGTGTTTTGCATCATATAAAGATAAACGTGAACTCAAGCCCAAACGATCTGGCATTTGAATAAATTGCTTTTTGCCATCGGGTTGTGATTTTGAAGAGTCTGCCTGTTCCGATGCTTTTGCATCCTTCGGATCTTTGGGTCTAAATACATTTTGATTTGAACTTAAAGGAAATTTTAAGCCATCAAATGGGCGAAATTCCGAAGGTAAATTACGTTCAATAAAATCTAATTCGACAAGATCCGCCTTATGTTTTTCAATATCCGATGGATTTAAAGTCGGGGTGGCTGCGACCAAGGTATGTTCTTTAAAATAGCGTTGTTGTAACGCAATATCATACTGACGACGCAACCACCAATTTGATAATCGATCATAGTCATCAGGTCCAGCATTACCTTCTATTTGTAATATTTGCGCCTGAATAGCATTGCCCCAGTCCTGATACACATCATAGACATCGGACAAATTATGGATCAGTAAATCCAGTTTCTGCATTTCAACATCTGCAACATAATTGGTAAAATTACGTTGCATATTCCAATGAAGCACGCCCAAACTCACCGTTGTGATCACTAAAGTGGTCAACAGCACAGTCAGAAATAAACGTAAAGCAATGGGCACACGACGGATATTCAAAATAGAGTCTCTATTTTTTCTTCTATATTTATTATTGTAACGAACACTGGTCTAAAAAACTCTTCATTGTTTCTTCATCATTATTATTTAATCTTTAAGCATCAAATATTCAATATATGCAGTGGGGCGAAACCAATGAACAACATGACAAAACTCGCGTTAATCGGTGCAAGTGTTATCAGTATGGGTGCATTAACAGCCTGCCAATCAACCACTGCAAATCAAGCCAATGATCATCAACGTATGATGAAAGAACATCATGGTGATTCAGCGCGCAAAATGTCTCCAGAACAACGCGAGCAAATGAAAGAAATGCGTGCTGAACAACGCCAAGTGTTTAAAAAAATTAAGCAGGCCTGCGATAACAAAGCATCGGGGACTGCCGTTCAAGTCAAAGCTGGCGACAAAGTTATTGATGGCACATGTACGATTCAGTTTAAAGCAGATCGTCAAGCGCTTAAGCAAGAATTTAAACAAGCACGTGCAGAACAAAAGCCAATGCGTGGCGAACACCGCCCAATGCGTGGTGATATGAATGGCTCAATGCACATGCGTTCTGCTGAGCCACTCACTGATGCCAAACGCGCTGAATTGGTTAAACAATTTGATCAACGTTTAGCAGAGCGTCAAGCACATCAACAAGCGATTGCTCAAGCTTGCCAAGCTAAAGCTAATGGTACAGCGGTACAAATTAAATCTGGCGAACGTACAATTGCGGGTAAATGTGAAGTCCGCTTTATCCCTAATGCGCCCCTTAAAACCGCTTAAGCTGACACAAAAGATCCGATAGACTAGAAATAGTCACATGAGGCGCTCTATTGAGCGCCTTTTTTATGCACAGTATTTCACTTTTCATGACTCCATTTAGCCTCAGCATGTACTCATTACCTTCAGCCCTTTGATACAAGAACTTAATCATCGTTAAGCAACTGTTTTAAATAGCGCTTTATGAGGCGACATAACTTTTTACGTTTTTGACTATTCTGCTCATCAATATTGAAGCAAAACTGTATACACTCTACACACTTAGGATTTTCAAGATCAGATTCTTTGACTTTACAGTCACTAAGAAATGCCCTGGAAATGCTTGTACCTTACAATAAGATGTTGCACGATTAACCCATTGCAAAAACATGTGTCATTGAAGACACGATTAACCTTTATTTAGGATTATTAACGCTGGTAGAAACCAGTATTGAGGAAAACGATATGCCACAATACAAAGCGCCTTTACGTGATATGCAATTCGTTCTGCATGAATTATTAAATGCTGAAGAACATTATGCGAAACTTCCTGCGTTTTCTGACACCGTAAGCCGTGAATTGGTTGACCAATATTTAGAAGCCGCTGCAGATTTCTGTGAAAACGAACTATCTCCTTTAAACCAAGTCGGCGACCGTGAAGGCTGTACTTGGAATGATGGCGTTGTAACAACTCCAACTGGCTTTAAAGAAGCGTATCAAAAATACATCGAACTAGGCTTCCCTTCTCTTTCTGCAGATGAAGAGTTTGGCGGTCAAGCATTACCAAACTCTTTAGGTATTTCTATCTCTGAAATGGTCGGTACTGCGAACTGGGCTTGGGGTATGTACCCTGGTCTTTCTCATGGTGCTGTACGTACTTTAGAGCACCATGGTTCTGCAGAACAAAAAGCAGCTTACCTTCCAAACCTAGTATCAGGTGTTTGGACGGGCACAATGTGCTTAACAGAATCTCATGCAGGTTCTGACCTTGGTATTATCCGTACTAAAGCTGAACCACAAGCAGATGGTAGCTATGCAATTTCTGGCGAGAAGATCTTTATCTCTGCTGGTGAACACGACATGGCTGAGAACATCGTCCACATCGTTCTTGCACGTCTTCCTGGCGCACCTAAAGGTACAAAAGGTATTTCTTTATTCATCGTACCTAAGTTCAACTTAACTGCAGATGGTTCTGTAGGCGAGCGTAACGGCGTACGTTGTGGTTCAATCGAACACAAAATGGGTATCCATGGTAACTCTACATGCGTGATCAACTTTGACAACGCAAAAGGTTTCCTCATTGGACCAGAAAACCGTGGCCTAAACTGCATGTTCACATTCATGAACACTGCACGTATTGGTACTGCTGTACAAGGTTTGTCTGCTTCTGAAGGCGCGTTCCAAGGTGCTTTAACTTACGCAAAAGACCGTTTAGCAATGCGTTCTTTAACTGGCCCTAAAGCACCAGAAAAAGAAGCAGATCCAATTATCGTTCACCCTGCTGTACGCAACATGCTATTCACGCAAAAAGCATTTGCAGAAGGCGGTCGTGCACTAGTTTACTTACTTGCTCAACACGCTGACGTGGTAGAAAAAGGCGCGACTGAAGAAGAACGTAAGTTCTCTGACAACATCTTGTCTCTTCTTACACCAATCGCTAAAGCATTCTTAACTGAAACAGGTTCTGAATCTGCGAAACACGGTGTTCAAGTCTTCGGTGGTCACGGTTTCATTTCAGAACACGGTATGGAGCAAATCGTACGTGATACACGTATCTCTTGCTTATACGAAGGTACAACTGAAATCCAAGCGATTGACTTGTTAGGCCGTAAAGTATTGGGTACTCAAGGTGCAATGTTGAAAGACTTCACTAAGATCATCCACAAATTTGCAGAAGCAAACAAAGACAATGCAGCAATGGCTGAGTTTGTTGCACCGCTTGCTACCCTAAATAAAGAATGGGGTGACTTAACAATGCAAATTGGTATGAAAGCAATGCAAAACCCTGACGAAGTGGGTGGCGCAGCAGTTGATTACCTATACTTCTCTGGCTACGTAACACTTGCTTTCCTATGGGCACGTATGGCACTTGTAGCACAAGAAGCACTTGCAGCAGGTACAACTGAAGTTGACTTCTACAACGCGAAAATCACAACAGCACGTTTCTACTTCAAGAAAATCTTGCCACGTGTTCGCGCACACGTAGACGTGATTGCTGGTGGTGTAGATCCACTCATGACTTTAGATGCTGAACACTTTGCATTCTAATTTCAGTGCACACTGAACAATAAAAAGAACAAAGGACGGTCATTGATTTGGCAGTCCTTTTTCTTTATAACTAATTCAAAAATTAAGCCTTTAGTCGTCTAACACTGCAAAAAATTATCGCTTAGACTGATTAAATCGTTACGAATCAAACAATAAACAGGTGACACACGATGCCAATTTATAACGCACCTCTTGCGGACATGAAATTCATCCTAAACGATGTATTTAAAGCAGAACAATTCTGGCAAGACAATGAAAATCTTGCACATGTAGATGCAGCAACGGCTGAAGCAATTTTAGAAGAAATGGCAAAATTTGCTCAAAACGTAACGCATCCTTTAAACCGTACAGGTGATGAAGAAGGGGCAACATATAACAACGGTAGCGTAACAACACCTGCTGGCTTTAAAGAAGCATTTAAACAATATGCTGAAGGTGGCTGGATTGGTCTGGGTGCAGACGAAGAATGGGGCGGTCAAGGCATGCCAAAAATGCTGACTGTTCTTTCTGACGAAATGCTTTTTGCGACGAATCCATCTTTCATGCTCTACCCGCTTCTTTCAGTTGGTGCAGGCATGGCATTAAACAGCTATGCATCACAAGAGCAAAAAGAAACTTACCTACCAAAAATGTATACAGGTGAATGGTCAGGCACAATGTGCTTAACTGAACCACATGCAGGTACAGACTTAGGCATTATTAAAACTAAAGCTGAACGCAATGAAGACGGCACCTACAACATCACAGGTACGAAAATTTTCATTACTGGCGGTGACCACGATCTTTCTGAAAACATCATTCACTTAGTTTTGGCAAAAACACCAGATGCACCTGCAGGTTCACGCGGTATTTCACTGTTTATCGTGCCGAAGTTCATCGTGAATGCTGACGGTTCTTTAGGTGAGCGCAATGCAGCAGGCCCAGGTTCAATCGAACACAAAATGGGGATCAAAGCATCTGCAACGTGTGTAATGAACTTTGACGGCGCGAAAGGTTACCTCGTGGGTAAAGAAAACGAAGGCCTTGCTGCGATGTTCGTGATGATGAACTACGAACGTTTATCTATGGGTATTCAAGGCCTCGGCGCTTCTGAATTTGCATACCAAAATGCTGCGCAATATGCGACAGACCGTCTACAAGGCCGTAGCGCATCTGGCGTGCAATCCCCTGCTAAACCAGCGGACAGCATTTTAGTTCACGGTGATGTACGTCGTATGTTATTAAATGCACGTGCGAACAATGAAGCATCTCGTGCATTTGCAGTCTATGTTGGCCAACAACTCGACATCACTAAATTCTCTACCGATGCAGAAGCTGTGAAAAAAGCCAATGACCGTGTTGCGCTTTTAACACCAATTGCAAAAGCATACCTAACAGACACAGCATTCAACGCAACTTTAGATGCACAAATGGTGTTTGGTGGACATGGCTTTATCCGTGAATGGGGCATGGAACAATGTATCCGTGACTTACGTATTGCCCAAATTTACGAAGGTACCAACGGCGTTCAGTCTCAAGATTTAATCGGCCGTAAAACCATTAAATGTGGCGGTGCATTCATTGCTGAATACATCCAAGAAATCCGTGATTTTGCCAATGACTTAAGCGCTGACCTTAACTTCATTAAAGATGCAACTTTAGATGCAGCGGCAGAAGTTGAGTCTGTAACACAATATGTACTTGAAGCAGCAAGTGAAAACGTAGAATTCTCGAACTCTGCAGCGGTGGATTATCTACATGCTGTAGGCCTACTCAGCTTCTCTTATATGTTTGCCCGCATTGCCAATGCAGCCAAAGATAAAGACGGCGAGTTCTATCAAAACAAACTGTCTCTTGCACTGTATTTCGTTCAACGCGTTTTACCTGAACTTGCTGTACGCATTCAAAAAGTAAAAGCAGGTTCTGAAGTGATTATGAACTTCTCTGAAGATTACTTTACCAATCAAGCTTAAGCCTCTTTAAGTTTGAAATAAAAAAAGCCCGAATATTCGGGCTTTTTTTATAATGAGTCTTTCATTGTTATAAATGAAACTTTTTACACAACCATCTTTTGCAGTAAATCAAAAAGTTTTTAGAAACATCTTTATCAGTCAACTCTATAAATTCTTGGTCTTTCCAAGTTTGATAACCTTGTATTGTTCGTATAGGTTCTTGACCACCAATTATTGCATAATCAGCATCTGAAGTTTCTACATACCAAGGATCAACAATTGTCTGGTAATCCCCCCTAAAAATAATAGGATCTAAAAGTAGAATTTTCTCTTAAGATACGAGCAGGAGATTCTGCATGAAAACATCTAAATTTACTGATAGTCAGATCATGTCCATCTTGAAACAGGCAGA
>NZ_JACAXE010000031.1:0-47703 GCF_013391565.1 Acinetobacter sp. SwsAc6 | reverse complement strand
GTTCGTTTCCGTCTATCTCGTCGGTATGGGATGCATTCTAGACCATTTCGAAATCATTGCAAGCACTAATTAACGATATATTTCACGTATGTACTTTTTTTCTACAGAAATGATAAAAAAAGCGCTTTTTTATCTATTTTTTAACCATTTTTATTTAAAAAAACCTTTTATTAGGATTTTATTTTTCAAATTATCCATTTCACGCAAAATCATATTCGAGCTAATTTAGCCATAAAATGTATAAGTGATCAAAAAGACATCACATTCAACTATCAGAACGAGTTTTATATCTTCCCACGTGCTTCATAACATCAAATATTCAATCCATTTAAAGTTTTCACTAGACTAAAAACGCTTTGTTTAAATATTTTGAAGACATTGTGCTTTCAAGTCCTATTTTTAAAGCTCATATTTATTCTTCCCACAAATTTAATTTGCCACTCAATCTATACATCACATCCTTAATGCATCTATTCACGTATAGATATTTTTTAGGCTTGATTTGCATCTTATTCAGCTAACTTGATAGCAATAGACATTAAAAAAACAAAAGCATTTTAACGCCCATGTAGCCAAAACGCGTGAATCACCCTTTCTTCTTTATGCCTTCTGACTGACTCTATGTAGTCATCAAACATCGCTCAGCGACCGGTCGCTTACATACATGCGCCATCACTTCCAATACCGTCTGATGCTTGCCTTGATAATCCTCAGCACAAAACATCATTTTTGCCCGCATGGGTAAACGCTCATGAATAAAAGCAAACAGCTGATAATGCGCGCCAACATCCATATTTAAGAAGATTTCTTGTATTTGCTTATATTGTGCCTGTTTCACTGCTTCTGGCTGATATTGAAATAAACAACGCATCACTGCATCAATCTGTTCATCATTATTGTCTGTATTGTAATACGCCATGTCTCCCCCGCTTTTTTATTGATTTATTTATCTATAAAGCCAAAGCTTCTGCCTCAGAAGCTTTGATTGCACGATCTTCTAGCGTGCAGATCGCATGTGCAATCATCATATATAACAATGGTTCGATAAAAACCGCCATATTTTATCCTTAAGGCGCATAGAGCCGATTTATTTTTTTACATAGACTGCTTTTTATTTTTTGAACCCAAACTTATGCCTGTGCATTTCATCCCCCGCTTGATCCTACTACTGAGTGGCCTTGCGCTGATGGCATTTGGTGTCACGATGTCTATTCATTCCAATCTTGGCACATCGCCTATTTCGTCCGTTCCTTATAGCTACAGCTTCATCTTGAATATGAGTATTGGCACATTGACCGTGCTCATGCATATTCTGATGATTCTGATACAAATGGTACTACTCGGTAAACGGTTTCAATGGCATCAATGGTTGCAATTACCTGTAGGCATGATTTTTGGCACGTTCATTGATGTACTAATGTGGGCGACGCAAGGCTGGTCTATGCATGTTTATGCGCTACAAATAAGCGCCTGCTTATTCAGTTGCCTCATCACAGCCATCGGAGTATGCCTTGTCGTGAAAGCAAATTTGGTGTTTTTAGCAGGTGAAGGCTTATATGCTGCCATCTCACAACGCTTTGGCTTTGAGTTTGGTCGCTGTAAAACCTATGGTGATATTGTATTGGTGTTGATTGCAGTCATCAGCGCATGGTCTGTACTGGGTGAAATTATTGGAGTTCGCGAAGGCACAATCATTAGCGCACTGGCCGTCGGCAGTCTAGTTAAACAAATGCTACCCAAGTTCGGCTTTCTTCAGTTTAATGAATAACAAAAATAGCACTACGGTCCTCAGCAAGTCTGGGGATTTTCATTTTTAAGCGCTAAAATTATGAGTTTGCAGAAATTTAAGAAAATAAAAAGGAAGAGATCTCTCCCAAAATCCCTCCCTCGGAGTTGAATCTTTATTCGATCCATCATGTAGTTATTATAGTTATTCTGCAGTATTTAAAAAAAGTCCCTTGGGGAAGAGACTAATAAATTGTGGAGTAATTATTATCTGTACCCTCTAGATATGCTAAAAATTTCTAGATGAATAAATACTATACATAAGGTATATAAAATGCAAGTTATTCGGAAAAATTTAATTGTTGTTTTTATAAGGTTTTTTTGAATTTACTTATCTAATTTACTAATATAAATATTCAATAAAAAAAGCAAGCCGAAGCCTGCTTTTTAATTCAATCACTTATATCAACTTAAGCGCGCTATCAGTCTACAAATATCACTTTAGCAATGGCCTTTTTGCTCGATTGCACGATTAAAGTCACGTTCTCTTTCACAGAAAAAGAGGCGTCTACTTCTTTCCAATCGACTTTTACAGCACCACGTGCAACTGCATCTTTGGCTTGAGCTGCATTTTTTACTAGACCTGCCGCACGCAAAATTGATGCAATAAACATTTCGCCACCAAATTCTGCACGTGATACGGTCACTTCTGGCGTACCCTCTGGTAATTCACCTTCAGTGATTAAGTTACCCGCACCTTTATGTGCACTGGCAGCCGCTTCACTACCATGGAAACGTTCCACCAATTCCAATGCAAGAATCTTTTTCACTTCTTGTGGGTTACGGCCTTCCGCCACTTCTTTTAAAAGTTGCTGAATTTCTTCAATAGATTTGAAACTTAACAGATCAAAGTAACGTTCAATCAAAGCGTCTGGCATTGAAAGTACTTTTTGGTACATCGCACCCGGTGCATCAAATACCGCAATATAGTTGCCTAATGATTTAGACATTTTATTTACGCCGTCTAAACCTTCAAGAATAGGCACTGTAATGCAGACTTGTGCTTCTTGGTCATAACGACCTTGCAATGTACGGCCCATTAACAAGTTAAAGGTCTGATCCGTACCACCCAGTTCAACGTCAGCTTGCAATGCAACCGAGTCATAACCTTGTACCAATGGATACAAAAATTCGTGAATAGCGATCGGCTGATGATTGTTATAGCGCTTAGTAAAGTCATCACGCTCCAACATACGCGCCACAGTTTGCTGTGAAGCCAATTGAATTAAATCAGCAGCAGTTTTTTGACCAAACCATTCAGAGTTGAAAACCACTTTGGTTTTTGCTGGATCAAGAATTTTAAATACTTGTTCTTGATAAGTTTTTGCATTTTCCAAAACTTTTTCACGTGACAAAGGTGGGCGCGTTGCGCTTTTACCTGTTGGGTCACCAATCATCGCAGTATAGTCGCCAATCAAAAAGTAAACTTCATGACCTAAATCTTGGAATACTTTTAATTTATTAATTAAAACTGTATGACCTAAATGCAAATCAGGCGCTGTAGGGTCAAAACCCGCTTTAATTTTTAAAGGACGATTTTGCTTTAACTTCTTCAGAAGGTCTTCTTCAGAAATAATTTCGTGAGTGCCTCGTTGGATGAGGGCAAGTTGTTCTTCAGCCGGCAGGAAATTTGACATCTCAAAACCCAAATACATCAGTTATTCAATTTGTGCGATATACTAACACTTTTTCAGCACTTTGCAGGCTTAAGAATAATCATGACCGCGATCTATATTGGAGTAATGACGGGCACCAGCATGGATGGCGTCGATATTGCCGCTGCTTCTTTTGATCCCTTGCAACTACATGCCACACTCACCCTTGAGTTTGATCCCGATTTACGTGATGAACTGATGGCGCTCACCTTACCAAGTGACAACGAAATTGATCGCATGGGGAAAGCAGATGTCGCTTTGGCCACCATGATTGGTGAAGGCATTAATCGCTTAATTGCAGAAAATAATTTAGATAAAACCCAAATTAAAGCCATTGGCTCACACGGACAAACCATTCGTCACCGCCCTGAACATGGTTTTACCCTACAAATTGGCGACCCCAATATCATCAGTGAAATTACGCAACTCCCTGTTATTTCTGATTTTCGTCGCCGTGATATGGCTGCCGGTGGCCAAGGCGCGCCATTAGTCCCTGCCTTTCACCAAGATGTTTTCCAACACAATAGCATTCATCGTGTGATTTTAAATTTAGGCGGCATTGCGAACGTCAGCCTTCTACCCGCAGGTAATCCAGATGGCGTGTATGGCTTTGATACTGGTCCTGCAAATATTTTAATGGACGCTTGGTGCCATCGTTATACGGGTCAAGCTTATGATGAAAATGGCAATTGGGCGGCCTATGGTACGCCTATTCGTAGCCTACTCGATCGACTTCAAGCACACGACTTCTTTGCCAAAGAACCACCAAAAAGCACAGGCCGTGAAGACTTCAACTTAGAGTGGTTAGACGAACAAGTTGCTGATTGGCGTAGCGATCTTGAATATGATGAATTAGAAGATACACCTGAAAATATTCAAGCAACCTTAATGAAGCTCACCACCCGTGCAATTAAAAAAGCGATTTACCGCTCAGACATGCCTACAGGTGAAGTCTATGTATGTGGAGGTGGCGCGTATAACTCACATTTACTTGAGCAATTACGCTGGCGTTTACGCAAACACCAATGGACAGTACAAAGCACAGCCGATCTTGGTTTAAGTCCAACATGGGTAGAAGCAACTGCCTTTGCATGGCTGGCGATGCGCTTTGTTCAGCAACAATCTGGCAACCTTCCCGCTGTGACGGGTGCAAAAGGCTATCGCGTACTGGGTACAATTACCGCGGTATAAAAGCCAAAATATGGCATAAAAAAGCCTGCTGATGCAGGCTTTTTAAGTTAATGCGAAAAACTCATTTTAAAATGAATTTTGCGTTTTCAGTTCGAAATGCTTTTAAAACCACTTGCCCAGCACGACCCGTCGGACTTAAACCCAACTTCATTTGTTCTTGGCGAATCGCCTGACGGGTTTTATCACCAATTAAGCCATCCACATTGCCAATGTCATAGCCTTTATTGAGCAAATATTGCTGTATTTCACGGCGCTCTGCTCGTGAAGTCCCTGCATCATCTGTTGGCCATGCAGTACTAAACGAACCTTTACCCTGTAAACGATCTGACAAATGTGCAATTGCTAAGGCATAACTTTCAGCTGCGTTATAACTATAAATAGCATCGAAGTTTTTAAAGACTAAAAACAGCGGGCCATTTTCACCTGCTGGCATCATTAAACCGGCTTGTGAGCTTTCAGTTAGGTTGCCTTGAATGAGCGGTGAACCGTCTGCGCGTAATACACCACGATTGACCCACGATGCCAATGATTTTTTATTGCGTCGGCCTTCGCCCCCTAAATAAGTTCCTGCTGGCACTTTAACTTCAAAGCCCCAAGGTTGCCCTGTTTGCCAACCGCGCTTACTCAAAAAATTCGCTGTAGATGCTAAGGCATCAGGCACACTGGAGACCAAATCACGTCGACCATCGCCATCAAAATCAACAGCAAGCTCATCATAAGTGGATGGCATAAATTGCGTATGACCAAAAGCACCCGCCCATGAACCCTTTAATTGGTCTTCACGAACATCACCACGTTGTAATAAACGCAGTGTAGTAAAGAACTCGCCACGGAAAAATCCCTGACGACGCCCCTCACAACTTAAAGTGCCTAAAGCCTGTAATAAAGGATAAGAACCCGCTATTTGTCCAAAATTGCTTTCTACGCCCCACACAGCAACCACAGTTTCAGCAGGAACACCGTAAGCGCTCGCCACTCGGTTTAATACATCTTTATGTTGCTGAAGCTTTTGCAGTCCAACCTGTACACGCTCATCGTCAACCAATCCAGATAAATAATCCCAAATTGGCGTTGAAAACTCTGGCTGGTAATTGAGTTTTTCTAAAACTGAATAATCTGGACTTAAATTTTGAGTATAGCGGTCATAAGTATTACCAGATACGCCACTCGCAAGGGCTTGCCCACGTAATTGGCTCAAACATGCTTGAAAATTTTGAGTTTGGGCTGGAGATTGAAATTCAGTTGAAGCTGTAACGACTTTTTGCCCATTAATAATTAATTCAGCATGCGCTGTCGTCAATGCAAACAATGTGCTGGTACACAATAAAATGAAAGAACGCATATCCGCCTTATTTTTCTGGATTTGTATTTAATTCTTAGCTTAACACCAGATGATGTATTTTTATGAGGGAATACGTAACTTTTGAATTCATTTTTAAATTTAAAGTAAAGTTTCAATTTTAAATTCAAAAAACTTCCCCACAGATCAGACTTAATGTTTTTAAATTCAAAACACCAAAACAAAAATGAATTTAAATTTATTTTTAATAAATTTTTTTAAATTCAAACTTTTATCCACAAGCCATTTAATCACAAGATTTTGATAAATATATTATTTTTAAATGCATTAAACATGCTTTTGTTTTGAATTTAAACTGCAATAAATTTAAATTCAAAACTTTGAATTTAAAAGTAGTGTTTTAAATTTGAATTTGTTTTTGAATTTAAATTCATTGTTGATATTTTGAATTCAAACTTAGCTTTTATTGTTCAATGCGTCTGAATAAAGAGGCAAGTTCGCTAAACAGTCTTTCAATTAAGTCGCACAGCAAGATGCCAATATATATAGCAAATAGGTGAATTTATAATCAATTGCTTTACCAGCAAAACCGACCAAAGGCCTGTCTGCGTAAAAGAGGCGCAATGATGCCCGAAGTTAAGGTATAAAAAAAGCGACCACTGACGTGATCGCTTTTTTTTACAGCAACTGTACGTTTAGATGCTCATATCTTCGCTAAGCGCTAAAGGATTCGGTAAAATCTTCGCCAATTGACGGCATAAAGTGGTCAATTCAGCGCTGTCATTGGGCATTAAGGTAATATGGCCAATCTTACGACCTTCACGCTCTGACTTATTATAAAGGTGTAAATGCGCACCTTCTAAAGCCAAAACATCTTCAGATTTTGGATGTTGACCAATAATGTTCACCATTACAGTCGGACGAACCACAGCCGTTGAACCTAAAGGTAAACCTGCAACAGCACGAATATGGTTTTCAAATTGAGAGCATACTGAGCCTTCAATTGACCAGTGACCTGAGTTATGCACGCGTGGTGCCATCTCATTGGCATACAAGCCTTTGTCAGTCACGAACAGTTCAAGTGTTAATACACCGACATAATTCAAATGATTGAGCAGGCGAGTGATGTAGTCTTGCGCCACAGGCTGTAAATCAACACTGTTGGGTGCTGGAACAATCGAATGCGACAAAATGCCATTATGATGATGGTTTTCAGCCAAAGGCCAAGTACGTACATCACCATCTTGGCCACGCACCGCAATAATTGACACTTCACGAGAGAAAGTCACAAAGCTTTCTGCAATGAGTTCACCCGCAGGGCCAAGCTCAGCCCACGCTTGCGCAATTTGATCTGCAGTGCGCAATACAAATTGGCCTTTGCCATCATAACCGCCACGTGATGTTTTGAGTACGATAGGTAAACCCAATTCAGCCACAGCAAGGTTTAAACCCTCAAGTGAAGTCACGGCTTTATACGGCGCAACTGGAACTGAAAGTTCATCAAATAAAGCTTTTTCAGACAAGCGATGTTGTGCAATTGCCAAGGCTTGACGTGGTGGGTGCAACGTTTTGCTTTTCGTTAGAACATCGACATCCGTTAATGGCGTATTTTCAAACTCAAGACTAAATACATCTGCACTGGCGATAAACTCTTGCAAGCCATTTTCTGCTTTGGTCGAAAATACTGGACCAAGCGCTGCCGATGGGCAATCTGTACTTGCTTCAAAAAAGGTGCATTGCACATTCAGTGGTAGGGCTGCTTGCGCCATCATACGACCCAACTGGCCACCACCAAAAATACCAATGGTTTTATCCATGATATAACTCCCGTATTAAGCTTGCTCTTAGTTCTGACCAGGAATGTTTTTGCTCGCAACTTTTTCAGTTTGAGCCGCACGGAAATCTACAACATTTTTTGCAATTTCAGGACGTGTTAAACCTAAAATTTGCGCTGCCATGATTGCAGCATTGGTTGCGCCAGCAGGACCAATCGCCAATGTACCCACTGCAATACCTGCAGGCATTTGTACAATCGAAAGCAATGAATCAACGCCGTTCAAAATTGAAGACTTCACTGGAACACCCAGTACTGGAAGATCAGTTTTGGCTGCACACATACCTGGCAAATGTGCAGCACCACCAGCACCCGCAATAATTACTTGAATACCGCGATCACGGGCTTGCTCTGCATATTCAAAAAGACGGTCTGGCGTACGGTGCGCAGATACCACTTCCGCTTCAAATGGGACGCCAAGTTGCTTAAGCATATTGGCAGTGTGTTCGAGAGTTGCCCAATCTGATTGAGAACCCATGATAATTCCAACGAGAGGTGTGTCTTGTGAAGCGGCCGCATTCATTGCAATGTTTCCAGAGATTAGTTAAGAGAGATAAATCTCGACTAGAGCCAAGCTTTAATAAGAGCCCCATATTATAGACTGAATTTTCAGCTCACCAAAATCTTAGAGTCAAACTAAGCGCAGATTTTTATTATTTTTTTATCAAGCTTGGCAAAACTTAAATAAAAATAGGGCAGTAGCCCTATGATTTAAATTATTGGCTACGAAAGACAAAATACACACAGCCCAATAGACACAAGCCAGCCCACACATAATCGAGTTTAAATGGCTGTTTAAACAGAAAAATCATAAAAGGTACAAAGACCAGTAAAGTCACAACTTCTTGGGTAATTTTCATTTCCCCCATAGACCAACCTTGTTGGGCAAGGTAGCGCGTTGCAGGAATCATAAAACTATATTCTGCTAAGGCAATGATCCAACTTAATAATATAGCCTTCCATAGAGGCGCATCGTGCGGTAAAAACTTTAAATGACCATACCAAGCCAAAGTCATAAAACAGTTCGCAACAATCAATAATATAAAGGGCAGATACATTGGCTCAAATGTCTAGCAATAAGTGTGGCCATTTTACGTTTTTTCTCACAAAATTTTTAACCTGTTACTATTTTTTTATAACACAAAAAAAAGCGCAAAATCACGCAAGAATATTCTATGTCCAGTGACAAGAAAAACTATCTTTTCCCCAAGAGCCTTGCTATCGTTGCTTTCACATCAAATTAATCACGACAACAGCACCAATAATACGTGATGTGTCTATAAAAGCAGTGGAGTGAGCGTATGCATCTGCATATTTTAGGTATTTGCGGCACCTTTATGGGTTCTTTGGCGCTACTGGCGCGAGACCTTGGCCATAAGGTGACGGGTTCAGATCAAAACGTTTACCCTCCAATGTCGACCCAGCTAGAAAATGCAGGCATTACTTTAATTCAAGGCTATGACCGTAGCCAGCTACAACCACAACCTGATCTTGTAATTGTGGGCAATGCCATGAAACGTGGCATTGATGTTGTGGAATACATGCTCAATGAAGGCATGCCTTATATTTCTGGCCCGCAGTTCCTCGCAGACTATGTCTTACAAGGTAAACACGTGCTGGGCGTAGCAGGGACGCATGGCAAAACCACAACAACGACGATGCTGGCATGGGTACTCGATCAAGCGGGTCTTGAACCAGGCTTCCTGATTGGTGGTGTGCCTTTGGGCTTTAGCGAAAGTGCACGCTTAGGCGCTGGGAAATACTTCTGTGTAGAAGCAGATGAATACGATTCAGCGTTTTTTGATAAGCGCTCTAAGTTTGTGCATTACCATCCAAAAACAGCGATTCTGAATAACCTTGAATTTGACCATGCTGATATCTTTGATGATTTAGCCGCGATTCAAAAACAGTTCCATCATTTAGTCCGTACTATTCCAAGTGAAGGTCGCATTATTGCACCAATTACAGAAAGCAATATTGACGAAGTATTAGCACAGGGATGCTGGACGCCAGTCGTACGTACCTCTTTAGAAGCAAATGAAAAAGCAGAACTTTATGCTGAGCAACTCTCTGCTGATGGTTCACATTTTAAAGTGCTACAGCACGGCACAGTCAAAGGCGAAGTGAAATGGAACATGACAGGCCAACACTCTGTAGCCAATGCCTTAGCAACGATTGCAGCAGCAGAGCACGTCGGTGTATCCATTGAAACTGCCTGCGAAGCACTGTCCAATTTTGGCGGTGTAAAACGCCGTATGGAATTGCTTGCTACCGTACGTGGCATTGAAGTTTATGATGACTTTGCACATCACCCAACAGCAATTGACACAACCCTAGAAGGTGCACGCAAACGCCTAGGCGAACGTAAGCTCTGGGCGATTATTGAACCACGCTCAAACACCATGCGTATGGGCAGTCATAAAGATGGCTTAGCACATTCAGCACGACTGGCCGATGAAGTTATTTGGTATCAACCTGAAGGTTTAGATTGGGACTTAGAGCCTGTCATTCAGGCTTCACCGAATAAAGCGATGGTTGCGCGCACATTGGATGAAATCATTCAAAAAGTGACTACAGAAGCAGGCGAGGGTGATGCTGTGGTGATTATGTCGAATGGTGGTTTTGGTGGTCTGCATCAAAAATTAATTACGGCCTTAACAACCTAATCTAAAACATGGTGTAGCCGTTTTAAAGAAGCCCGTGAAGCGGGCTTTTTTTTATTTTTAGATATCTAAATCGATTAAAGATAAGGTTTATATCCTCGTGTGCGGTAACCTTGCATGCGTTTGAGTTTCGGCTCGCTATTCTGTAACCTTAGTAATAATTCTAAAAATACAGTAATTTGTTCTGTCTTCAGTTCATGTGGTAAAAATGCATTCAATCCGAACCTTTTGAACAGCGTTCCGATCGAACTATGTTTATTTACATATTTCATAGACCATTCAGAAAAATGAAGCCGATCAATCACACGATTTTCAAAACGGATGAGATTTGTGTGGCGAGGATCGCTCGCAATTTTAGCGTAGACTTTTTCTAAAATTTCCGCCTCTGCTTCAAGACATTGGAAGAATCTACCTTCCGCATAGTACAGTACCCCATAGATTGCATGTGCCTGATTAAAATTTCGAGCAGAAACTAAAATACCACTCAGATCCTCAAGTAAATCCTTTTGATTCTCCTGACGAGTACTGGCATAGCACAGCTGCATCATAAGTTTAATCCTTAACTGAGCGCGAAGCGCTTCGATTTTTAAAATTCTAATTTGTTTATTTTTTAATCAAATGTAATTTTATACTTACGTCCATTTATGCCAACTACATCTCAATTTTGCAAACAACTTTAGATAAAATAGGCTCAATATTACACACTGGTCTTTGCTGGTGCTTTTACCTCAAAAACAATAAAAGAGGTTATCTATGCTCCCCAACATCTTTAAAACATTTGGATTAATAACAATTGCAGGCATTTTGGTACTGGTTTTTCATCATTTAGGCCTCAATGAACTGCTAAATGTCCTTATTACTTCGATTGCACTCGGTGCATTACTTCGTTATTTCATTGGCCAACGTGGCTATTTGATTGCAACAGTTGCAGGCTTCAGCGCAGTGCTGTTTTATCACAGCGCATTTGATCTGCTTCAAATGATGTTAGCGAGCATACTACTGGGCTACAGCGCAATTGATATGTTGCAATGCTATACTCAATCTCGTAAATCACAACGTCGCTTGCCACTGAGCCCTGACCGTGAGTTTTTAAATTATTAACTGTCGCGGAATAATTTTTATTACGTATATCGAGTGTTGCAACATTTTATGAAGCACCTCTATAAAACCCAGCGCTACTTCCAGAAGCTGTTTAAGCACGCAAATCCGCAAGGCTTTTGTCGCGTTTAAACATCACATCAACATAAGAGCACGCTGGAATAATTTTCAAATGCTTTTCACGCGCATAATTAACCAGACTATCGAGCATTTCACGGGCAGCGCCCTGACCACGTAATGAATGATCCACCCATGTATGATTGGCAACAATTTTATGTTCGTCATTCCATATATAGCTAATTTCTGCGACACGCTCGCCGTCTTCATTTAACTTGAAAAATTCACCCTGCTGACCATTGTCTTGATGCTGAAGTTGCATTGTTATACTCCTGAATGCCGTCCAAATGACATTTTTTAAATAAATGAATTAATCGACTAAACCATTAAAAAACGTTAAAAAATACCTGATTTCAGTGATATCAAATCTGACTAATTTTCTCTAAATTCATCAACTAAAGCTGTTCTTTTTTTGTTTTGATATTTTTTGGGGATTTCAATGGATTTATATCTTGCTACTGTAGGATTTCTTATACTGATTGCAATCTTGCTGGCTGTATCAATGTACCGCTCACGCTTTTAAGTGAAATGCCTGCGCGAATGCAACAGACATTTTGCGACCTCATTGATGTGTCAGACTGAATAATACAATATTCAGTTGTAATCCGTTTAGATGTCTATTTTTCAGAGACTGTCCAAGGTATTAGCCACGTTCAAATTACTGAAACAGCGTGGTTTAAACCAGCACATCACGAATTTCTGGATCTTTGTCAAAAACAGATTTGGCAAAAGGGCATAGCGGTATAATTTTCACCTGATGCTCCCGTGCAAATTGCACCGCAGCATCAACCAAATGTCGACCCACACCTTGCCCACGTAAACTATCGCTGACCGCGGTATGATCAATAATAAATTTGTCTGTACCAGCCCAAGAATACGTCATCTCAGCTAATCGTTCACCCTGCTGTTCCACATAAAAAGCGCCTTTACTGCCATTTTCTAGATGCTGTACGATCATGTATCCGCCTATTTTTGTATGTGTGAAAATATAGAATCATTGATTTGTTCTTTGGTATTTTTTATTGATATTGATGTAGATATTCAATAGCGCTTAACAATTCTTCACCATAACCCTAGAATGGCGAAAATTCCCCAAATACCCGACTATGTCTAGCCCCAATTCCGATACATCTGCTACCCGTCAGTGGATCAGCGTGATTACGCTCGCTTTCGCTGCATTCATTTTTAATACCACGGAATTTATTCCCGTAGCACTGCTGAGCGATATTGGTAAAAGCTTTGATATGCCTGCCACCGAAACGGGCATTATGATTACATTATATGCATGGGTGGTCGCACCAATCTCTCTGCCGATAATGCTACTGACCAAGAATATTGAACGGCGCTTTCTACTCATGGCACTGTTTAGTGTATTTATTGTGAGTCATGTGCTGTCATATTTTGCATGGAGCTTTAATACACTACTGATCAGCCGTATCGGCATTGCATTTTCACATGCATTATTCTGGTCAATTACTGCGTCACTTGCTGTTCGTGTCGCGCCTGAAGGCAAAGCATTTCAGGCATTGGGACTGCTCGCAACGGGTACGGCGCTGGCCATGGTACTGGGTATTCCTTTTGGGCGTATGGTGGGTGAAGCCTATGGCTGGCGTAATACATTTGCACTAATTGCTATCGGTGCCACAGTCGTATGCCTAACACTGGCTAAAACTCTGCCATTGCTCCCAAGTCAAAATTCGGGCTCTTTGAGTAGCTTAAAAGAATTTATACACCGGCCTAGCCTCATGCTGGTGTTTGCACTGACCGTGATTGTGATTACAGCGCAGTTTACGGCTTATAGCTATATTGAGCCTTTTGCACTCAATGTAGCGCAGTTAAGCTCCACAGAAACCACCGCACTCTTATTAATCTATGGCGGGGCAGGTTTTATCGGCTCTTATCTGTTTGGTAAATTTGGCGCCAAATATCCACGTGTCAGCATTCCGATGTTCACGCTGCTATTGGCTGCTTCTATGCTATTAATGCTTCCTGCTTCTGCTAGTTTTATCAGCTTTAGCGCATTAAGCCTATTTTGGGGCATCGGCATTATTGGTTTTAGTCTGGCACTACAGTCACAAACCTTAAATTTAGCTTCTGATGCAACGGATGTAGCCATGGCAATTTATTCAGGCTTATACAATGTCGGCATCGGGGGAGGTGCCTTACTGGGTGGCATCGTTTCACTACAATTCGGGCTGAGTAATATCGGTATTATGGGTGGCATCTTGGCTGTAATAGGCACAGTACTGGCCGCCGTATTCGCACGGCGCAAAGATTTTCAAACTTAGGCAAACAGACCTACAAAAAATGCACAGATAAAGTTTGCTTCCTCAAGCAAAATCTGAGAAGATCGCCACAGATTTGAACACGCTTCAATCACTAAATTATGCAAGACAAGGGGAGTAGCCTCCTCCAAACCTAATCATTACATCAATGCTTAGGTGTCAGAATATCGTCATTACACTTTGCAAAAAGTCGGTATCTGAGCATTTTAGAGGACAAAATGTCCATACTAAAATGTAGGCAAGACCTTGATCATGTTGTTACAGATGTTTTTATTCATCTGGCAACAGGTCAAGGTTTTTTTATGGCCGGTTGTTAGATGTGGAGGATACACACATGGAAACAATCGGCTCACTCTGGCTGTATTTGGCATTTTTCGGTTTAGTCACCGTGATGCTCATCATCGACTTTTTAGGCTTTAAAAATAACCAAGGCCAAGAAGTTAAAGTAAAAACAGCGGCCTATTGGAGTATTGCTTGGGTCTCAGTCGCAACACTATTTGGTGGCGGACTCTGGCTCTACTTACAACAAACCGCAGGTGTGGCTGTGGCAAATACCAAGGTCATGGAATACTTTGCAGGTTATCTGTTAGAAAAATCTCTTGCAGTGGATAACGTCTTTGTCTGGCTGATGATTTTTGCTGCTTTTGCAATCCCACCCGCATTACAACGTAAGCTTTTACTGTACGGCGTATTAGGTGCAATTGTCCTACGGACCATCTTTATCTTTATTGGTGCATGGTTTGTACAAGAATTTTCTTGGGTGCTGTATATCTTCGGTGCGTTCTTGGTTTATACCGGCTTCAAGTTCTTAAAAGGACAAGAGGAAGAAGATACCAATATCGAGGATATGGCCATTTTAAAATGGTTACGCAAGCACATGCGCATTACCCCGCAAATGCATGAAGATAAGTTCTTTGTCCGTCAAAATGGCGTGCTTTGGGCGACACCTTTATTTTTGGTGCTTATTTTAGTTGAAGCTTCGGACGTGATTTTTGCGGTGGATTCTATTCCTGCAATTTTTGCAGTCACCACAGACCCGTTTATTGTATTAACCGCGAATTTAATGGCTATTTTGGGTTTACGTGCCATGTTCTTCTTATTGTCTGGTGCAGCTTCAAAAATGCATTATCTACCTTATGGTTTAGGGCTGATCTTGGTGTTTATCGGTTTCAAAATGTTGATGCTTGATGTCTTCCACATGCCGATTTGGATTTCTCTCGGCTTTATTGTGATTACCCTTGCGATTACCGCTTGGCTGTCCATTCGTCATAGTAAAAAATACAACGAAACGACCCTCTAAAGTGCGCAAAAAGCCTTCTTTCATAGAAGGCTTTTTTATGTCTATCTCGTCATCACCCACAGTAAAAAAAATAAGATACGCCTGAAATCCCATACCAATAATAGGCCAATCATTTAGGCCATACCGAAGCATTAAAGATTATGTGATGAATCCTCGTATGCTTGAGTTTTTCAGGTACAATCAATTGAAAAAATTCAAACATACAGGTTTAAAATGTCTTCTGTAATTGCAACGACAGCGATCCGTGGTCGCTTCCTCGACATTCAGAATACAGTTGCCCAAGCACGTGATATACACGACCAAGTGCGATATGTAGAGGATGGTCTACTCATCAGCCAAAATGGCAAAATTCAGTGGTTTGGCACTTGGCAAGACGGGCAGGCACACTTACCTGCACAAGTCGACGTTCAACATTATCCAGATCAATTGATCGTCCCTGGTTTTATCGATACACATATTCATTTTCCACAAACTGAAATGATGGGCGCTTACGGCGAACAACTTTTGGAATGGTTAAATACCTATACTTTCCCAACCGAATTACAATTTTCAGATCCTGCTTATGCTAAAACCATTGCAGAATTTTTTGTGCATGAGCTCCTTAAAAATGGCACCACCACAGCTTTAGTGTTCTGTACTGTACATCCTGAATCAGTAGATGCCTTATTTGAAGCTGCAAGCAACTATCAGATGCGCCTGATTGCAGGTAAGGTCATGATGGACCGTCATGCACCCGATGATTTATGTGATACCCCAGAACGTGCTTATAGCGAATCAAAAGCTTTAATTGAAAAATGGCATGGCAAAGGCCGTAACCTATATGCCATTACGCCACGTTTTGCTCCAACCTCGAGCCCAGAACAACTCAAACGGGCAGGGGAGTTAAAAGCAGAATATCCAGATGTGTATGTTCATACACATTTGAGTGAAAATAAAAGCGAAATTGAATGGGTGAAAGCGCTTTTCCCTGAGCAAAAGGGCTATTTAGATGTCTATCATCATTATGGCTTAACTGGCAATAAATCAGTCTTTGCACATTGTGTGCACTTAGAAGATGATGAATGGAACTGTATGCATGACACAGATTCTGCCATCGCTTTTTGCCCAACCTCTAACTTATTTCTCGGCAGTGGATTGTTTCCCTTACATACTGCATGGGAAAAACAGGTCAAAGTGGGCTTAGGCACAGACATTGGTGCAGGGACTTCCTTCAACCAACTACAAACCATTCAAGAAGCCTATAAAGTTCAACAGCTACAAGGCAATAAACTGTCTGCATACGAAGCGCTGTATCATGCAACATTAGGTGGTGCAAAAGCTTTAGATTTAGATCAGACCCTAGGTAACTTTAATACAGGTAAAGAAGCCGATTTTGTGGTGTTGGATTTAAAAGCCACAGCATTACAGCAGCTACGCCAATCACGTGCCAAAGGCTTAGAAGATGCCCTATTTGCGCTTATGCTGATGGGAGATGATCGGAATATTCACGCAACCTATGTGTATGGTCAACGGGTTTATCAGGCTTATTAAATTTACATTTTCCCACAGCATGGTTAGGCATTCATCAGCATGCAAAGTAATTTGACCTGATTAAATATGAGTAAAATCAATGTGCCTAACCATGTTGCTTACATTTTCAACAGAAAAAATAATGCAAGGGCATCCAAGTTGTATTAAAATTAAGGCATATTTTTAGGTGTTGCTGGTCAACGCCTTTTTTATTTTTGTATTTTAGGTATCTACCCATGACAGTTCAAATGAGCGTGTTGATCTCCACTGAAGAAATTCAAGCCAAAGTTAAAGCACTAGGTGCGCAAATTGATGCACACTATGCCAACAGTGATAAAGAATTAGTTCTGGTGGGCCTGTTACGTGGGTCTGTTATTTTTATGGCAGATTTATGCCGTGCAATTAGCAAAGTTCATGAATTAGATTTTATGACCGTATCAAGCTATGGCAGTGGCACAGTATCAACACGTGACGTAAAAATTTTAAAAGATTTAGACGGCGAAATTCGTGGTAAAGATGTGCTTGTGGTTGAAGACATTATTGACTCAGGCAATACCTTGAGCAAAGTGTTAGAAATTTTACAAACACGCGGACCGAACTCAATTGAATTATGTACTTTAGTCAGCAAACCTTCACGTCGTGAAATCGACCTCGATGTCCGCTTTTTAGGTTTTGAAGTTGAAGATAAGTTCATCGTGGGTTATGGCTTAGACTATGACCAAAAATATCGCCACATTCCATTTATTGGTGAAATTGGTCTGTAATTCTATACCAGACATTTAAAAGTGGCCGAAGGCCACTTTTTTTTATTTCTTAAATTAATATGAACAAAAAAACAACAGTTTTTAGCTAAATTCAACTATTTATAGATGACCAATTAACTCAAGATGAAATAGAAACATGATGTAAAAACAATTACATGATAAGAAAAGGAGCTCACTTATGTGGTCACTCATTGTCGCGATTGTTGTTGGTTTTATCGCAGGTTTAATTGCCCGTGCGATCCATCCAGGCGAAGATAAAGCCGGCTTTATAGTGACGACTTTATTGGGTATTGCGGGCTCACTACTCGCCACGTACGGCGGTCGCTTACTCGGTATTTACGGCGAAAACTCAGCAGCTGGCTTTATTGCCTCAGTCATTGGTGCAATCATTATTCTCTTCATTTATAACATGGTCACCAAAAAATCCAGTGCTTAAAACGCAAACTGACGAAGCAAAAAAATACCCGTTTCGCACGGGTATTTTTTATCGTGTTTGCTCAAGCTAAATATTCAGCTTATTGACCAATTTGCTTTAAGCGCGCTTCGATCTCTGTAGCAGGATAAGCACCTAACATTTTCGCACCATCCGCAAAAATAATAGCAGGTGTACCATTTAAACCCAAAGTACGCGCCAATTGAATATTACGCTCAATCGGATTTGCACACGTTTTACTACTGGTGGGTTGTACGCCTTTACTAATCAAATTAGTCCAAGCATAAGCTGGGTCTTTTTCACAAAACACTTGTTTAGACGGCGCTACAGATTGTGGCTTTAAAGGCAAAATAAATGTGTAAATAGTGACATCATTCAGCTTATTCAATTCTACTTCAAGTTGTTTGCAATACGGGCAATTTGGGTCAGAAAAGATCGCCAACTGGCGCTTACCAGTACCTCTTACAGTTTTAACTGCATCTTTGAATGGCAGGGCTTTCCAATCCACTTGTCCTGGTCGATACATAAGTGATTTGGTTAAGTTTTCCTGATCCTTAAGACGAATCATATTACCTGCCAATACATATTCTGCATCTTCAGTGATATAAACAACCGTGTCTCCAGCATAACCGCTATAAATTCCAGGCACTTCAGTTTTTTTAACTTGTTCGATATTTAATGCAGGATAGTTTTTTACCAGCAAAGCTTGTACAGAAGCTGCATCTGCCAACGCCCATTGCGACATTATACCCGCAATAATTAAGGCACAGGTCTTTTTGATCATTACGTTCACCACGTCATTTTTATGTTAAAGATTCTACTGATATTTATTGATTAGTTCGAAGTTTATTTTCAAATCCTTACCCAATTGCAACATCGTTTCACGTGGAACATACTGCTGTAGCCAAAACTTGAATAAAAATATGCATCATAAAAATAAATCCAAAGAAGCAGAGACTTGTTCATTTGAAAGAATTACTCATATACTCCCTTATAGTATATGAGTAAGGAATCAAACATGAGCCATTTACACCAAGATAAGAAGCTTTTAAACCGTGTCAAACGACTCCAAGGTCAAATGAATGCGGTAGAGCAAGCACTGCAGCACCCAGAGGCCGAGTGTATCAGCGTACTGCAACAAGTTGCTGCCATTAAAGGCGCCGTACATGGCTTAATGAATGAATTAATAGAAGCGCATTTACGCCATCATGTAATTGGCACACAGACTGAAACTAATGAAGAAGAATTGGCTGAGTTTATGCAACTCCTGAAACGCTATAGTTAAGATTTTACACAGGATAAATTGACCCTAGACACAGATCGCCAGTACACTGAGCAAACACCCGCCCATTTCTCATGTTCTGCATTTTTTAGTCAGAAATGAGCCTATAAATGCGACCTGTTTCATGACAAATTCTCAATCTTGGCGCCCATTTATAATGGTTAGCCTTGCCCTGATTATGGGTACCATCGGCACAGCACTTGCCAGCCCGTTGTATCCAATTTATCAGGAACTTTGGCATTTGCTACCGAGCCATATCACCTATATTTTTGTGGCTTATATGTTTGGTTGTCTGGCAACACTGCTATTTTTAGGCCGCGCCAGCAATAGTTTTGGCTTTCTTAAAACTTTACAAGCAGGCATGATTTTTGTCATTGCTGGCCTAGCACTCTCTGCCATCGCTCCAAATGCACTGTTTTTATCCTTCGCACGCTTTTTAGTCGGTATTGCTTCTGGCCTCATTAGTACTTCAGCGATGCTCGGTCTGATTTACACCATTCCAACCAGCCATAAGCAAAGTGCACCACAAATGAGTTCGATTATTACCATTATCGGTTTTGGACTTGGGCCATTGATTGGCGGTGTAATTGCTCAGTTTTCTGCTCAGCCACTCATCACACCTTATCTTCCTATCATTGTAGGGGCGATTCTATGCTTGATTGGACTTTTTACAGTGAAGCATGTCCCTGCAGAAAAACAACCATTTTCAATTGCACCACATCTAGAATTGCCAGACAAAAAATATCACGGCCTGTTTTATATCGCAGGTTTTGCAGCATTCAGTGCCTTCGCATCTTTTAGCTTATTTGCATCCTTAGCACCGTCTTTTGTGAAAGATATTATTCCATGGCATGGCCCAATCGTCAGTGGTACATCTATTGCCAGCATTTTATTGGTATCAGCACTGTCGCAATACGCTGCCAAAAAAATGCTACCGCGCAAGTCGTTGAGATTGGGCCTCTCTACACTGATCGTGGGCTATATTCTGCTATCGCTCTGTGTTTCATTTCACCGGGGCGTGCTGTTTTTTATGAGTGTGTTCAGTGCTGGAATAGGGCACGGTTTGAGCCTACTGGGCGCATTTGGAATGATTCATAGTATGACTCAAACAGAGAATCGAGCAGCGGTGATGTCGACGTATTTGTTTATTGGTTATTTGGGCACAATTCTACCGATTATTGGTGTGGGGTACTTATCCGACCATTTTGGCTTTAGCATCGGTATTATCGGTTTTTGTATCTCAGTCGGTGCCCTGTGCCTCAGTTTATTGTTCTGCCAACGCAGCATGACCACGCCACTACAGCACTAAGCACAAACATACTTTCAAATAAAAGCCCTCAAATGAGGGCTTTTATTTTTAAAACAGCGAGGGAAACTGGCTTATTTTCCAATACAAAACGATCCAAAGATCTTGCCCAATAAGTCATCAGCACTAAAATCACCGGTAATTTCACCGAGTGCATTTTGTGCAAGGCGAAGCGACTCTGCGACCAATTCACCTGCGTGGTAAACCACCAATTGCTCACGTGCCTCTGCAAGATAGTGCTGAGTGCGCTTCATTGCGTCCAAATGGCGTGTTCGTGCAATAAAGGTATCTTCTTCTGGTTGGAAGCCTGCATGCGCTGTAACAGCATCTATCAGTGCTTGAACGCCTGTTTCTTGCTTCGCAGACACCGTAATATGGCGAAAGCCTTGATAATCGCTCAATGCTGACGTTGTTGCAGTTAAATCACATTTATTCCCAATCAACATTAAGCGCTTAGGCTCAATGTGTTCTGCAAAATAATCTTGCGCTAATTGTAGTGGATCTTCACCCTGACTTAAGTCATAAACCAAAAGCAATAAATCCGCCTGCTCAATTTCCTTAATCGCACGGCGTATGCCTTCTTTTTCAACCACATCACCCGTTTCACGCAGACCTGCAGTATCTGTTAGCGTAATAGGTAAACCATTCAGCGTGATTTTTTCATGTAAAACATCACGTGTCGTGCCCGCAATATCGGTCACAATCGCACGTTCAACACCTGCTAGAGCATTGAGTAAAGATGATTTACCAGCATTGGGTTTACCCGCAATCACCACTTGTAGGCCTTCACGGAGCAACTGTCCTTGGCGTGCTGATTGTTGCACAGCGCTGACAGAAGCACTCACCCCATCCAATAAACCTAAAATTTTACCATCAGCCAAAAAGTCAATTTCTTCTTCTGGAAAATCAATGGCCGCTTCTACATGTAAACGTAAGTGAATTAGATTTTCTAATACCGCATTCACTTTAGTTGAAAATGCACCTTGCAAAGAACGTACGGCCGAACGTGCTGCAGCTTGTGAGGTAGCATCAATCAAATCGGCAATGGCTTCTGCTTGTACCAAGTCCATTTTGCCATTTTCAAAGGCACGCATTGAAAACTCACCCGCTTTGGCAGCTACCGCACCGAGCTCTAGTAAGCGTGCAAGGAGTGCATTTTGAATGACAGGCCCACCATGACCTTGCAATTCAACAACGTCTTCACCTGTAAATGAATGCGGATTTGGGAAGCAAATCACCAAGCCCTCATCCATAATTTCGCCGTGAACATCTAAGAACTTACGAAAGCCTGCATAACGTGCTTTAGGCAATTCAGATTGGCACAGCGCCTCTGTAATTGCATACGATTTTGGCCCAGATAGGCGAATTACACCGACACCACCACGACCGGGCGGGGTTGCAATGGCAGCAATAGTGGTTCGGTTTTGCATAACATTCACCTAAAAAATTCTCAAATTACAAGCAAAGAAAAATCCGCCTAAGATTACCATCTTAAGCGGATTTATTCAGCCCATCAGCACTGCTTAGTTTGCTGAATCTGCGCCTTCACGTTTTAAACGGTCTTTTTCAACGCCTTTATTAATCAGGCCTTGTTGCAAGATCGTAATACTGTTGTTACAGATCCAGTACAGCACGAGGCCTGCAGGGAAGAACAACATAAATACCGTAAAGATGATTGGCATGATTTTGAACACTTTAGCTTGCATAGGATCTGCAGGCTGTGGGTTCAAACTTTGCTGGATAAACATCGTCAAGCCCATCAACAATGGCAGGATAAACCAAGGGTCCATTGCAGATAAATCTTGAATCCAACCTAACCATGGTGCATGACGAAGTTCAACTGACTCCATCAATACCCAATACAACGCAAGGAAAATCGGCATTTGTAATAACAATGGTAAGCACCCAGAAAGAGGGTTAACTTGCTCACGCTTGTACAAAGCCATCATTTCTTGAGAGAAGCGCATACGGTCTTCACCGAACTCTTCTTTCATACGTTGCATTTCAGGCGCAATCACACGCATTTTCGCCATAGAGCGATAGCTCTTCGACGACAACGGCCAAAGAATTAATTTCACTAGAATCGTCAATAAAATAATTGACCAACCCCAGTTGCCCACTAAACCGTGGAAGAACTGTAAGCCTAAGAATAAAAGCTTCGCAATTGGCCACAACCAACCATAATCTACAGTTTGGTTTAAACCAACAGCTAAATCTTTTAATTCAGACTGAATTTTTGGTCCTGAGTAGAATGTTGCATCTAATTCAGCAACCGTACCCGCAGGAACATTAATTGTTGGCGAAGTAAAACCAATGATGTTCATGTCATCTGTTGATTTACGTGATTCCAACTTCGCTGCATAAGGCTGACCATTGGCTTGCGTTAATTTAAGCTCGCCCGGAATCCATGCACTTACAAAATAATGTTGTACCACAGCAACCCAACCGCCTTTTGCTTCAACATTCAACTTTTCTTCATTGAAGTTAGCAAATTTTAGCTTGTTGTAATGCTCATCCGGTGTACCCCATGCGCCGCCAAGGAAGGTGCCCAAAGTGAAAATCCCTTGATCCGATTTACCTGGATCTTCTGAATTATCACGTTTGATTTGACCAAACATTTGACCTTGCCAATTTTGTGCACTGCGGTTCACCACTTTGTGATTCACAATAATCGGGTAATCACCTTGAGTGAACGTAAATGACTTGATAATTTCAATGCCATCTGCAGTTTTATACACCATTGGTACAGTAAGGACTTTGACCGCTTTACCATCTTTATCTTTAGACGCTTTTGCATCAGCTAAAGTATATGCTGATTTTTCAATCTCATAAGATGGTCGACCTGCACGGCTACTGTCGGGACCGTTTAGACCAATTAAGCCTGATTGTGCTACATACGTACGTTTTGCATCACTTTCGAGCATTACAAAAGGTTGGTCACTGTCTTTATTCTTGTCATGGTTGAGTAATTCAACACGAACAATATCACCACCCTTTGGATTAATCCAAAGATGATAAAGGTCAGTTTTTACAGAAATAAGCTGTTGGCTTACTGGTGCTGTTGCATCTGCTGTTTGTTGTGCTGGCACATTTGCTTGTGGCACATCAGTGGTCGCTGACGCCGCTGTTTGAGCATTTGGCAAATCGGCAGAGACTTCATGCGAAACAGCAGCAGCGGTTGGCTGTGCTTTAACTTCTGCATGACCGTAGTCTTTTTGCCAAGCCAAAATAAGCAAATAAGCGACAACAAACATGGCTCCTAGAATGGCAATCCTGGCCCATTGTTGCATATCTATTACCCCAAGTGGTTAGAGTGTTTTTGGTTCAATAAACGATCACGAAAGGGTACAGCAACGTGACGCGTTTGAGAATCTATTTGCTGAAATGAAATAAAACGAACTGCTTTGGCTGGCACTGGGTCATACCCTGAGCCACCCCAAGGATGACAGCGACAAATACGATGAACAGACAGCCAGACACCACGCACAGCACCATGCCGATGGATTGCTTCCAAAGAATACTGAGAACAGGTTGGAATATAGCGACAACGAGGCCCAAGTAAGGGACTAATCACTATTTGATATAAACGAATGAACCAATGCAGTAGACGTACCATTGGTTGTCTCTACTTTTTCTGTGAGGAGGGAGCTGTTTTTGAATGCTTTTTGGCAATACGTTGAAGCTTTTGCCAAGCAAATTGTAATTGCTGATGCAATTCTGCATTTGGGACTGCTTCTATACCTACTTTAGGCATCACCACAATATCCAATACATCTAATTGCTGCTGATGCAAGCGAAAGCTTTCGCGAGCCAGACGTTTTACTCGATTTCTTTCATGTGCACGACGTACTTTTTTCTTAGCAACAACAATACCCAAACGGCTTTTAGGCTGTTCGGAAATTTTCGCAAGAAATAAGAAATGGGGCTGATGCACTTTAAAAAGCGCACCATCGAACACACTTTTATAGTCGTCAGCACAGTGTATGCGAACATCTGTGCTAAACCCATAAAGTGTTGTCATAACACCCAAGTCGTGTATAGCTTTAACAGATTAAACAGTTAAGCTATGACGGCCTTTTGCACGGCGACGAGCTAATACTTGACGACCAGCTTTAGTAGCCATACGAGCACGGAAGCCATGAACGCGTTTACGTTTTAGTTCAGAAGGCTGGAAAGTACGTTTCATATCGAAACTCCAAAAATGATCTTTCTATGAAGGTTCGCGATTTTAGTGCTCATTGCTTGAGCTGTCAATTAAAAACCAACTTTCTTTTAAAAACAAATTAAGTTAAGACAATAAAAGTGATCAAAATAAAAATGTGTTGTTTTATCGAATATCGGTTTACACACAGGATAAATCATTGTTTATTATGATAAAACAAGATATTAACAACTTTAACCACAAAGTTATCCACAATAAGATTTAAATTTAAATTCCAACTTAGTTTTAAATTTGAATTTAAATCGCAATCTTAGTTATCCCCAGAAAATCGAGTTTCTATAAATAAATTCAAATTTATAAATTTAAATTTATTATTATTAGTGTTGAGTTTTTCTGTGGAAATCGTATTTTAAAATATAAAAAACAAATGTTTAAATTGTGAATAACTATGTTTTTATTTTTTTGATACATTGTGGATAACTTTATGTTATATTTTATCCACAGCTTGCGGATAAACTTATCCACACACGGTTTAAATTTAAATTTATGATCTAAAAATGGCTTATTTGATTAATTTCTGCTGAATTGTTCATGACAGATGTGGATAACTTGGTTAGAATGGCGACCCGCTTTGCGGGCTAGCATATTTTTTTATTGGCACAATGGAATGAATAGGGGTTTCACATGCTTTGGACAGACTGCTTAAATCGCTTGCGACAAGAGCTTTCGGGAAATGTCTTTACGATGTGGATCCGTCCGTTGGTGGCTGAAGAGTCAGAAGACACATTGCGCTTATATGCGCCCAATCCGTATTGGACGCGTTATATTCAAGAACATCATCTTGAGCTCATTACTATTTTAGCGGAGCAGTTGTCTGAAGGTCGGGTACGTAAAGTTGAAATTCAAGTCGATTCTCGTCCTGGGGCTATTTTATCTGCCAGTGAGCAACCTGCGACAACAACAGCAGCTTTAACACCTAGTCCTGCACCGATTGCGAAACCTAAAAAAGAACGTGAAGACAGTAGTGCAAAACAGATTCGTAAGCGTCAATTAAACCCTTTATTTAGTTTCTCTTTATTTGTCGAAGGTCGTTCGAACCAAATGGCAGCAGAAACTTGTCGTAAAGTGTTAACGCAATTGGGTGAATCTCAGCACAATCCATTATTTTTATATGGCCCGACGGGTTTGGGTAAAACACACTTAATGCAAGCTGTGGGTAATGCCCTATTACAAGCAAAACCGAATGCGCGGGTCATGTACATGACAGCTGAAAGTTTTGTGCAAGATTTTGTGAGCTCATTACAACAAGGCAAAGTTGAAGAGTTTAAAAAGAATTGTCGTTCATTGGATTTACTGTTGGTCGATGATATTCATTTGCTTGCAGGTAAAGAAGCCAGTTTGGTGGAATTCTTTTACACCTTTAATGCGTTATTGGATGAGTCGAAACAAATTATTCTAACGTCGGATCGTTATCCTAAAGAGCTTACTGAACTCGATCCACGTTTAGTTTCACGTTTTTCTTGGGGCTTGTCTGTGGGTGTGGAACCTCCAGATATTGAAACTCGAATTGAAATTTTGTTAAAAAAAGCCGAAAGCAATGATGTGGAATTACCACGAAATTGTGCTTTGTTTATTGCACAACAAGTTGTAGCCAATGTTCGCGAATTGGAAGGCGCTTTAAATAAAGTCGTTGCGATTTCACGTTTTAAAGGGACACCAATTGATTTGGATGTTGTGCGTGAATCCTTAAAAGATGTTTTGGCCATTCGCGCACGAACTATCAGCACTGAAAATATTCAGCGCGTGGTGAGTGAATACTTCCGAATCCCATTAAAAGAGTTAGTTGGTCCAAAACGTACACGTATTTATGCGCGACCTCGTCAGCTTGCAATGGGGCTTGCACGTGAGTTAACAGGGGATAGTTTCCCTGAAATTGGTATGGCTTTTGGTGGGCGTGATCACAGTACTGTGATGCATGCGTGTGAAAAAGTTCAAAGCTTGCGTGAGGAAGATCCAATCTTTAATGAAGACTATAAAAACCTTCTTCGCTTGCTTCAAAGCTAAGGTGTTTTTGGTTAAATTCTATTCTTGCAATGTGGCCTTATCTGCCGCATAGTACACTGCTAAAAAATTAATTTTATTTGTTCTTAATCTTCAGTTTTTAGAGGAATGCATCGTGCGTTTAAAAATCGCGAAAGAAAGCTTACTGAATGTTCTATCACATGTCGTAGGAGCGGTTGAACGTCGCCATACCCTCAACATTTTATCAAACCTAAAAATTCAGGTGACTGAGCAAGCCCTGACCATTACTGGGTCGGATCTTGAAGTTGAACTTGTGGCATCAACCACTTTATCTGAAGGGGCGTGCTTACAAGCAGGTGAAACCACTGTTCCTGCACGTAAGTTGGTGGATATCTGTAAATCTTTGCCATCTGCAGCATTAGTTGATTTACAAATCACAGAAGATCAACGTTGTATTTTAAAGTCTGGAAATAGTCGCTTTGTGTTGGGTACTTTACCTGCAGAAGATTATCCATTGTTGACTACAGAAAATACGCAAGGGACAGAAGTTACAGTTACACAGCGTGAATTAAAACGTTTATTTGAAAAAACCGCATTTGCTATGGCGGTGCAGGATGTTCGTTTTTATTTAACGGGTACATTGTTGGAAATTGATCAAAATCAATTGCGTGCAGTGACGACAGATGGTCACCGTTTAGCATTGTGTGAAACGACTGCTGTTTCTAATGCGTCACAGTTGGTACAAGCGATTGCACCGCGTAAAGCAGTAGGTGAGTTACAACGTTTGTTGAGCGTTGAAGATGAGCAATTGGCTTTGTTAATTGGTCGTGAATTGTTAAATGTGACGATTCGTATCCCAAGCCGCGACAAAGAACAACATGACATTATGGTGCGTTTCACGACCAAATTGATTGATGGTAAATTCCCAGATTATCGCCGTGTGATTCCACGTGGTGGCGACAAAAATGTACGTATTGCACATGATGTATTTAAGCAATCATTGCAACGTGTTGCGATTTTAAGTAACGAAAAACTGCGTGGTGTATTCTTGCATTTTAATGAAGATTCATTGCAATTGCGTGCGAATAACCCAGAGCAAGACGAAGCTGTTGAAGACTTAGCGATTCAATATTCAGATGCATCGATGGAAATGTCGTTCAATGCACAGTATTTGTTGGATGTATTGAGTGTGCTGGATGGTGATGATGTATTGATGACCATGACTGAGGCGAATCAGTCGGTATTGGTACAAGATCCACTACATCAAGATCAAACTTATGTTGTGATGCCAATGCGCGTTTAATTGATTTTTTAGACGTCCATTTATATGCATATTACGCGTTTACATATCGAACGTGTACGGAACTTAAAAACGGTTGCACTCTCAGGATTGCAGCCGTTTAATGTCTTTTATGGCCAAAATGGCTCGGGTAAAACCTCTGTTTTAGAAGCCATTCATTTGTTGGCAACAGGGCGTTCTTTTCGCACGCATATCCCCAAAAACTATATTCAAAATGCCTGTGCTGATGCCATTGTTTTTGCACAATCTGATACTGATAAAATTGGTATGCAAAAAATGCAAAGCGGTGAGCAACTGATTAAGGTGAATGGGGATCTGGTTGCAACTCAAGGTCAGTTGGCCAAAATCTTACCTCTACAACTGATTGACCCACAAAGTAGCGATATTATTGACTACGGTGCTAAGCCAAGACGACAAATGTTGGATTGGATGATGTTCCACGTGGAACCCGAATTTTATCCTGCTTGGCAATACTATTCACGAGCACTCAAACAGCGTAATAGTTTGCTCAAAGCACAGCGTCATTTAAGCCTCAGTGATTTAGAGCCGTGGAACCAAATGCTGAGTGATTATGGCGAAATTTTGCATCGCCAGCGTCAGGCTGTTGTGGAGCTGTGGAAGGGATATTTACAACAGGATTTAGCGCAGCTCTTGCCTGATCTGGAAATTTGCATGGAATACAGTGCGGGCTTTCATAGTGAAACTGGATTGTTAAATGATTTGACCAATGCGCACTATAAAGATCTAGAAAGACGTTATACCGAGCATGGTCCGCATCGTGCAGATTTACGTTTAAAAACCCCGATGGGGGATGCTGATGTGGTGCTGTCGAGAGGGCAAAAAAAGCTCCTGATCATGGCTTTAAAACTGTCACAGATTGCAATGCTACATGCGTGTAATAAGGAAACTGTGGTATTATTAGATGATCTTACAGCAGAATTAGATTTAACCGCACAACAACGTTTAATTGAGCGATTAAGCCAACTTGGTAGCCAGGTTTTTATTACCACTTTAGATTGTGACGCAGTGCAACAGCACATGCATGATTTGTCTATTTCTTATCAATTATTCAATGTTAAAGACGGTAGCGTTCAGCTTGCTGTGCAATGACGATTTACCCATTTTTGGGATAGACCTATTTTTCACTAGGGAGAAACCATGAGTTCAGAAGAGCAATCTGTCTCTAATACAGAACAAACCAATGAAAAAGCTTATGATTCCTCTAGTATCAAAGTATTGCGTGGCCTAGATGCTGTTCGTAAACGTCCAGGCATGTATATTGGTGATACTGATGATGGCACAGGCTTGCATCACATGGTGTTTGAGGTCGTCGATAACTCTATCGATGAAGCTTTAGCGGGCCATTGTGATGAAATTCAAGTGACTATTCATGAAGATGAATCGGTTAGTGTATCGGATAACGGCCGTGGTATTCCAACCGATATTCACCCTGAAGAAGGTGTTTCAGCTGCAGAAGTTATTTTAACCATTCTGCATGCGGGCGGTAAGTTTGACGATAATAGCTATAAAGTTTCTGGTGGTTTGCACGGTGTTGGTGTTTCGGTTGTAAACGCTTTATCTGAAAAACTGCTACTTAATATTAGCCGTGCGGGTAAAACCTACGAACAAGAATATCACCATGGTGATCCTGTTTATAAGCTACGTGAAACAGGCGTAACAGATGCTTCAGGCACAACTGTACGTTTTTATCCGAGTGCAGAAACGTTTAGCCAAACGATTTTTAATGTCGATATTTTGGCTCGTCGTTTACGTGAATTGTCTTTCTTGAATGCAGGTGTGCGCATTGTTTTACGTGATGAGCGTATTAACTTAGAACATGTGTATGACTACGAAGGTGGCTTGTCTGAGTTTGTTAAATATATTAACCAAGGCAAAACGCATTTAAATGAAATCTTCCATTTCACCACCCAAGCAGAAAACGGCATTGGTGTTGAGGTTGCATTGCAATGGAATGATACCTACCAAGAAAATGTACGTTGTTTTACTAATAATATTCCACAAAAAGATGGTGGTACACATTTAGCAGGTTTCCGTGCGGCATTAACGCGTGGCTTAAATAGCTACATGGAAAGCGAAAGCTTACTCAAAAAAGAGAAAGTTGCAGTTTCTGGTGATGATGCACGTGAAGGCTTGACGGCGATTGTTTCGGTTAAAGTTCCAGATCCAAAATTCTCTTCACAAACCAAAGAAAAATTGGTGTCGAGTGAAGTGAAAACTGCGGTTGAGCAGGCCATGAATAAATCGTTCTCTGAATATCTTTTAGAGAATCCTCAAGCAGCAAAAGCCATTGCAGGCAAAATCATTGATGCTGCCCGTGCACGTGATGCTGCGCGTAAAGCACGTGAAATGACACGTCGTAAGAGTGCGCTTGATATTGCAGGCCTTCCTGGTAAATTGGCAGATTGCCAAGAGAAAGATCCTGCACTTTCAGAATTGTACTTGGTCGAAGGTGACTCTGCAGGCGGTTCTGCAAAGCAAGGCCGTAACCGTAAGATGCAAGCAATTTTGCCATTGAAAGGTAAAATCCTTAACGTGGAACGTGCACGCTTTGACAAGATGATTTCATCGGCTGAAGTGGGTACGTTAATCACAGCGTTGGGCTGTGGTATTGGCCGTGAAGAATACAATCCTGATAAATTGCGTTATCACAAAATCATCATCATGACCGATGCTGATGTCGATGGTTCGCATATTCGTACTTTGTTGCTGACCTTCTTCTTCCGTCAAATGCCTGAGCTTGTGGAACGTGGTCATATCTATATTGCGCAGCCACCGCTGTATAAGTTGAAAAAAGGTAAGCAAGAACAGTACATCAAAGATAATGATGCGCTTGAAACTTATTTAATTTCAAATGCGATTGATGAGCTCGAACTTCACGTGAGTGCAGAAGCGCCAGCCATTCGTGGTGAAGCTTTAGCTGGTGTGATTGCGGATTATCAAACATCACAAAAAAGCTTGCACCGTTTAACTGTGCGTTATCCAGCAAGCTTGTTAGATGCTTTGATTGCTGTGGAAGGCTTTAAGCTAGATCAAACTATTGATCGTGCTTATGTGGAGCAATGGGGCGAGAAAATTTGTGCTGCAGTTGCACAGAAACAGCCAAGCTTGCGTCCAGAGTTAACGCTTGAGGTGTTTGAAAAAGAGCTGGCAGATGGTCAAAAAGTTGAAACCTATTTGCCTCGTATCACGATTTATATTCATAACTTACCGCACCCTTATTTATTAGATGCAGGTCTGTTGGGTTCTGGTGAATACGCTCGATTATTGAAGAACTCTCGTAGTTGGTTCACGCTGTTGGAAGAAGGTGCATACTTGCAAAAAGGCGATCGTAAAATTACGGTAAGTACTTTCCATCAAGTATGGCAACACATTTTGCAAGACTCGCGTCGTGGCATGATGATCCAACGCTATAAAGGTTTGGGTGAGATGAATGCGGAGCAACTCTGGGAAACTACGATGGACCCAGAAAACCGCAACATGCTACAAGTGACTGTGCAAGATGCAATTGAAGCAGACCGTATGTTCTCTTGCTTAATGGGTGATGATGTAGAGCCTCGTCGTGCCTTTATTGAAGAAAATGCTTTAAACGCAGATATTGACGCTTAATATTCAAGTAAAGAAGTTAAAAAAAGCACCCAATATGGGTGCTTTTTTTATGCTAAATTAATCTAAATTTGTATAAAATATAATCATCTTGATTTTATCAAACTGACGCATTGCTATGTCATGATGTTCTTAAAATGAACGCAATGCTGTAAAAATGAGAGGTTGATATGATGGATAATCAGTTAGAACACATACGTGATATTTGGGTAAATGCTTTTTTTATAGGCAATTATGAGGTGCTTTTGCAGTATGAGGATGAGCATTTTAAAGTTGTTTATGAGCAAGACGGGCGTACTGAAAGCAACTTCACACGCTACGATCGCATTGCACATGCTGTTAAAAATGGTGTGTGGAAACCTAAAAAACCCGATGTCGAATTTGAAGCTTATGAGTTTGATCGTGACCAAACCTCATGTAAAATTTTGATTGGGCTTGCCGAAAACCAGCAACAAATACAAGAATTATGGCAATTTGAAGAGACATGGAAAATAAAAGAATTGCGATTTTTAAAACAGAAAAGAGCAAAATAAAGCCTTAAAATCTATGTTTAGATCATTTTATTAAAAGTAATATGTGTAAAAATTGTGGATATGTATAATAGTTATCCATAGAATTATTATGTGAAAAATAAAAAATATCCACAACATGAGGGTGTTTTGAGTAATTTTTATTGTGATTTATTTTTTGAATTTAAAAGTATGTTCACTTACGAAAAGATTTGAATTTAAAACTCTTTACTTGGCACTTTTTAAATTCAAAAGATTTTTTAAGGATGAATGGGTTTGTGCTTATCTTTGCTTGGTGAATGGATTGAGATGTAATGGGTCAAAAATAGCTGAATGAATTGTCTATATTGAGTCTTTATTTGGGTGAATTTTATTGTTTAGTTGAATTAAAAAACCGCCGTGGAACATTAATTTCACGGCGGTTTATTTGTTTTAGTTAGACTAAACAATAGGTTTTAATTGTCAAAACTACTTTCCAATTCCTCTAATTCCATCATTAATTCAAGCATTTGCTCTTCTGCTTGTTCTAATTTGGCTTTGAGTTCAGTTTGTTCATTCATTAGCTTCAGTAAATCGTCCTTACGGCTAGCATCATATAAGCCGGCATCACCCAGTAAATTTTCAATTTCTGTTAAGCGTGGTTGTAGTTTCGAAATTTGGCTTTCACATTTTTCAATATTTTTACGAATCGGGCGAGTTTGCTCACGTCGTTGTGCAGCTTCTTTACGTTGAGCTTCTTTATCACCTTTAGAGCTAATGACTTTGTTTTGTACTTCCGATTTGATTGGTGTAGCAGGTACATTCGCGGTTTTAAGCATTTCAGCTCGGGCTTGACGTAACCAATCTGCATAAGCACTTAAGTCGCCATCAAATTCACGGCATTTGCCTTGATGCACAAGTAATAGCTCATCACAGACACTGGCAATCAATTGACGTTCATGCGATACCAAGACCACAGCGCCTTCAAAATCAGTCAATGCCATCGTGAGGGCATGACGCATATCTAAATCTAAATGGTTAGTCGGTTCATCGAGAATAAGGACATTTGGACGTTGCCAGACAATCAGTGCTAAGGCTAAGCGTGCACGCTCACCGCCTGAAAAGCTTTCACTTGGCGTGTCCATCCGTTCACCACTAAAGCCAAAACTGCCCAAGAAGGAGCGGAGTGTTGCTTCACTAATGGTTTTTCCTGCAATACGTCCCAGTTGTAACATTGGGCTAGCATTGCCATCTAAGGCATCCATTTGATGTTGGGCAAAATAACCAATATTTAAAAGTTCAGAGGCTTTGCGTTGACCTTTGAGTAAGTTTAGATCGCCCACCAAAGATTTAATGAGCGTTGATTTACCTGCACCATTCATACCCAGTAAACCAATGCGACTATTTGGCGTAATTTGTAAGCCAACATTGGTCACAATGAGTTTATCTCCATAGCCAATATCTGCATGTTCTAGTTGCAATAGTGGTGAACTCATTTTAGTGGGTTCACGGAAGCTGAAGGTAAATGGAGTGTCCACATGTGCCGCAGATAGTTCCTGCATGCGTTCTAATTGTTTAATACGGCTTTGTGCTTGTTTTGCTTTGGTGGCTTTGGCTTTAAAACGGTCAATAAACTTTTGTAAATGTGCACGAGCTTCTTGTTGTTTTTCAAAAGCTTGTTGTTGTTGAGCTAGGCGTTCACTACGTGTAGTTTCAAAAGTTGAGTAGTTGCCTGTATAGAGCGTTAATTCCTGATTTTCGATATGTAAAATATGATCGGTGATCGCATCCAGAAAATCACGGTCATGTGAGATAAGCACCAAGGTGCCTTCATAGGCTTTTAACCAATCTTCTAGCCATAAAATCGCATCTAAGTCTAAGTGGTTGGTTGGTTCATCAAGTAATAATAGGTCTGAACGGCTCATTAACGTACGTGCCAAGTTCAAACGCATACGCCAACCACCAGAAAAGCTTGAAACATTCAATTGTGATTGATGCTCAAAAAAGCCTAAACCAGCCATAAGTTGCGATGCTTTAGACGGTGCAGAATAGCCACTGATTTCATCAAAACGACCATAGAGGTGCGCAAGTTCGTCATTGCCCAATTGTTCTGGATGTTCGAATTTATGCTGAATATCCCAATACTCTTCGTCGCCAGACAATACAAAGTCGATGGCTTTCATATCTAACGCTTTAATTTCTTGAGCCATGTGTGCCACGGTCCAGATTGCTGGACGGGTTAAAGAACCATTATCAGATTCAATTCCACCCAATAAGGCTGAAAATAAAGTGGATTTACCTGCACCATTGACACCTGTTAGGCCAATTTTCCAACCTGGGTGAAGTTGCATGGATGCTTTTTGAAATAAAACACGGCCACCGCGACGTATAGAAAGTTGGTCTAACTGAATCATGAAATTAAAAACACAGCAAAAAGATGGCGCTATTCTAAAGGAAGCCTTCCAAAAAACAAAAAAACCGCAAGGCTTTGTAGCGAAAGTTGCAAGTGAATGTAAAAGTGGGGTGATTCAACAGATTTTAATAAAATATGTGAAATCCTCTAGGTTTATTACAAGAAGATGCTTATATTGTGAAAAATAAGTTTAAAAAATAAACAACACACATCAGAAAATAGGATAAAGCGTATGCAAAAAGGATTTTTGGCATTGTCTGTAACCACAATATTCATGTGTTCAATGGCTGTGCAGGCGAAACCCACGGTTTGTGTCTTCGATTTATTAGGTAAATCTGGAGAGTCTTATAAATTGTTGGAGGAGTGGTCGCTTGCCAGTAAAACTTGGGGTACAGATATTCAATTGGTGTCTTATCAAGATGAAGCGAAAGTAGATAGTGACTTTAAAGACGGTAAATGCGATGGTTTTTATATGACCTCCATGCGTGCACGGGCCTATAATAAATTTGCAGGTTCTATTGATGCTTTGGGGGGAGTGCCAAACAATGAAATTGCTCAAAAAGCCATTAGTTATGTACTTGATAAACGTAATAACCGTCGATTAATTAGTAAAGTGGGTAAAGAGAGCTACGAAGTTGCAGGCATTGGTCAGATCGGCTCAGCTTATATTTTTGTGAAAGATCGCAATATGAATCGGGTTGAGCAAGCCAAGGGTAAAAAATTCGCCATTTTACATTATGATCGCGCACAAAAACGCATGGTTGAACGTATTGGTGCTGTGCCTGTTCTGTCCGATATTTCTAATTTTATTCGTAAATTTAATCAAAACGAAGTGGATATTGTGGCGGCACCTGCCTATGCCTTTAAACCTTTAAACCTTTAAACCTTTAAACCTTTAAACCTTTAAACCTTTAAACCTTTAGAAATTGCGAAAGGCTTAGGGGCACAAGGTGCAATGATTGATTTTCCAGTAGTCAATGTGACTGCAGATTTGATTATTCGTCCTGAAGCTTTTCCAGAAGGTTATGGGCAAAACTCTAGAGCATGGTTTGTGAAGCAACTCCCGAAAAGCTTTGCGATGGTCAAACGTATGGAAGCTGAAATTCCTGCCAAATATAAAGTTGCGCTGAGCAAAGAATCACGAGATGAATATCAAAAACTTTTACGAGATGAACGTATTCAGTTAACTCAAATGGGAATTTATGATGCCACTATGATGACGGTGCTAAAAAAAGCGCGGTGTACAGTTGAGCGGACTAACTTTGAGTGTTCACTCGGTGGTGAGTAGTCATCATGTATTTTCTTTGTAAAGATTCATGAGCATCTTATAAATTTTGCTTTTCGATAAAAGTGCTAAGTATATTGATTTAAAATATATTTTATTTTTTTGCTGTGATGAAAATCATTAAAATTGGCAAAAGAGACCAAAATGACATGAATTAATTGAGTAAATGCTCTATTTTTTTAAAAATAACTTGCTTAAACTTTGTCATGAATGGATACCCATGAACAAAAAAATCTCAAAAGGATAAATACAATGAAAAAAGCCCTTCTGTCTTTGGCAACTTTCTCTGTGATTGGTTTCGCTAGTACAGCACAAGCAGAAAAAGTAGATATTTGCGTATTCGACTTGCTAGGTAAGTCGGGTGAGTCTTTCCAAATGGCGCAAGAATGGGCGCTGGCGGCGAAAGGCTGGGGCGCAGATATTAATCTGATTGCACGTCAAGATGAAGCAGTTGCAGATAACGACTTTAAAGCTGGAAAATGTGATGGCGTATTTATGACCGCAATGCGTGCGCGTCAATACAATAAATTTGCAGGCTCAATTGATGCACTCGGTGGTGCACCAAGCAATGAAATTGCAAAACGTGCCATTACTTTTGCTTTAGATAAGCGTAATGAAAGCAAAATGATTAGTAACTTAGGTGGTAAGAAGTATGAAGTTGCAGGGATTGCACCTTTAGGCTCAGCATTTATTTTCGTACGTGATAAGAGCATTAACTCAATTGAAAAAGCTGCGGGTAAAAAATTCGCAGTGTTAGGTTATGACGATGCACAAAAAATTATGGTGCAACGTGTAGGCGCTCAAGCGGTAATTTCTGATGTATCTAACTTCGTAGCGAAGTTCAATAATGGTCAGGTTGATATGGTGGGTGCACCTGCTTATGCGTATAAACCTTTGGAAATTTACAAAGGCTTAGGTACGAATGGTGCGATGTTTAACTTCCCAGTACTTCAAGTAACCGCTGACTTTATTATTCGTCCTGATCAATTCCCAGCAGGTTTTGGTCAAAAATCTCGTGATTGGTTCATTCAAAACTTACCAAAAGGTTTTGCAATGATTAACCGTTTAGAGGCGGGAATTCCAGCAAAATACAAAATGAATTTGACTGCAGAAGACAAAACCAAATATCAAAAACTTTTACGTGATGGTCGTATGGATATGACTAAACGTGGCATTTATGATCCTGCGATGATGAGTGTATTGAAAAAAGCACGTTGCTCTGTCGATAAGGCGAATTTTGAATGTTCACTTGGTGGTGAATAATTTGATTTTTAAGAAAAAAGCCTAGTTGTTCTAGGCTTTTTTTTATGCATATTTAAAGGCAGTTTTGCAATTGTATCTGGCCCAAAATTCTTAGATGATGCAGTTAAACAGCGTCAGTCCTATAGATGAATTGGCGAACTTGTCTGGCATGGTTTGGTTGTTTTAAGCCATGCATATAAACACAATAATGAACTGATAAAAACAATGTAACAAGGATGAAAAAAATGCATAAAGTAAAAGCATTAAAAGTGTTAGGCCTCGGTGCAGGTTTAATGTTTGCCATGAATGCAGCTCAAGCTAAACAAGTCATGTGTGTATTTGATTTGGTTGGTAAAAATGGCGATGTATTTACACTCATGAAAGACTATCAATTGGCAGCCAAAAATTGGGGTGCTGATATTGAGCTACGTGTCGGCCAAAATGAAGCGGTAATCGCAGAAGATTTTAAAGCTGGAAAATGTGATGCGATTAGTGTGACAGGTATGCGTGGCCGTCAATTCAATGGATTTACAGGTTCATTAGATGCGATTGGTGCAATTCCAGACTTAAAATTAGCGGTAAAAATCATGCAAGGTTTGGCGAGCCCGACATTTGCCAAAAGCATGGTGAATGGCCGTTATGAGGTCGCTGGGGTTATTCCTGTTGGTGATGCATATTTATTGGTAAATGACCGTAGCATTAATACCGTTGCTAAAGCAGCAGGTAAAAAAATTGCGGTTTTAGACTATGATGAAGCACAAAAAATTATGGTACAGCAAGTTGGTGCACAAGCCGTAAGTGCTGATGTAACAAACTTTGGTGCTAAGTTTAATAATGGTCAGGTTGATATTATTGGTGCACCTGCAGCGGTGTTTAAACCTTTAGAATTATATAAAGGTTTAGGAACTAAAGGCGCGATTGTCAATTATCCAATCTTGCAGGTTACGGGGAATATTATTATTCGCCCAGATAAATTCCCAGAAGGTTATGGGCAAAAGTCACGTGAATGGGTGAAAACACAATTACCACGTGCATTTGGTATTTTGGGTAAAATGAAGTCGGATATTCCAAGTAAATATTGGATGGATGTACCTGCAGCAGATCGTCCTGGTTATCAAAAAATGATGCGTGAAGCGCGTATTGATTTAACCAAACGTGGTGTATATGACAAGCGCATGATGAAGCTATTATGGCAATTCCGCTGTAAAGAAGATGCGAAAAACTTTGAATGTGCATTGCAGGATGAAAACTACAAATAAACCTGATAAATTTACTCTGATTTAACTTTGTTTTGCAAAGTATGACCATAGTTCGAGTATGCTATACTTGAATCATGGTCTTTTTTGATTTAAGACATCCCATTCAATTAGAGGAATCCACCATGAATGCACCTGCACTTGTGTTGACTGACAATGCCGCAAATAAAGTGCGCCAATTGCGTGACAGTGAAGGAAACCAAGACTTAATGCTCCGTGTATATGTTACTGGTGGCGGTTGTTCAGGTTTCTCTTATGGCTTTAACTTTGCAGAAAGCCAAAATGAAGATGATGCAGAATTTTTAAATGGCGACGTAAAAATGTTGGTGGACTCACTCAGCTATCAATATTTAGTTGGCTCAGTGGTTGATTATTTAGAAGGTTTGGAAGGTTCGCGTTTTGTGGTGCAAAACCCAAATGCGACGACAACTTGTGGTTGTGGTTCTTCATTCTCTATCTAAGCCTTTTTTGCATTAAGATTCGCATAAAAAAGCCCTCTTCATGAGGGCTTTTTACTTTTTAATCTTTGGCATCAAATTTGATGGCTTCTAAAAGATCCAGCACAATGGTAGTGACATCTTGACTAAGGTCACGATTGTTAAAAATTTCATAGGCTGTAATTGAAACATCGGTATCACTTGGTAACAGCTTTTGTTCTTCTTCAATCAAATCTTGAATTGGCAATAAGGTTTGTTTGATTTCTAAATGCAAAATATCCTTAAATTCAATATTTTCATCTTCGAGTTCAATCATTTGCTCATTAAAAAATGGCAATAAGATTGAGTGGAGATATGGTTGAATTTCTGTGATATTAAAAATTTCGATATCACGAGTCTGTTCAATTGTGCTGATGTGGTCATTCACTTCAATAAGAATATGGTAGTAACTCACATTGCTCTCCAGTTATATATTCAGGCGGTGTGTATGATTTTAGATTAACATGAAATATAGGCTTTGTTGTGAAAGCTTATAGAAAACCTTATAAAAAATAAGGAATTTATAACTGCTAACGCGCCGTTAAGAGTGCTAAATCTGAAGGCTGTAATTGAAAATGCGCCAGATCTTGTGCCCCAAGCATCGGATACATTAAAGCTTTAGGATCTGAGTTATGCCCAAGTCCAAGTGCATGCCCTAATTCATGTGCTAGCGTTAAACGTAAATCATCTTGATTCTCAAATTGATAAATTTGAATTTCTTGCCCCATAAATACACCTTTGTGAAATTCGCGAGCAGGGAAACGCTGTTTAGCATGCGTAACATCTTGGTTAAAGCGATGAATATTGTGATTGTATTGCTCGACTTGTTGATTGTATTGAGCATTCAATTGATTGAAGTAATCAATATCATTTTTGAGTTGCTGACTTTTCTCTTTGAGTTGTTGATATTGCAGGTCAATGCGTCTGCGATTTTCCCCCTGGCTGTCTTCAAGGCGACTCCAGCTCAGCCGTTGCTGATTCAGGCTTTGATATTCAGCATCGATCAGCACACGGCGCTGTTGAATGCTTGTGTGAAGTTGCTCTAAATAGGCTTGTGACGTGTTTAAGTTTTCAGAGACGCGTTGGTTTTTATTTTGCTCAGTATTGAGCGTTGTCTCCATTTTTTTAAATGCATTAAAGTTATCTTGTCGTTCATCATACACAAGATGAATTTTGAGTTGTGCGTCAGGGTCATAGACAAAGAGCTTTTGCCCAGAGGCATTTTGCCAGAGATCGGCGGCTTGTTGAGTCAGTTCAATCAGTTCTTGCTGGCTAATACCAAAGCGTGGATCGACTTCGGCAATTTGATAGCGTAAGCGCGTGTCAAAAGGGTGGAGTATACGATCGGCCAGCGAGTTATAACGCAATTGATCATGTGTTTTGAGTTGATAACTCAACAGTCCAACAAATAACAGCACAATAGCAAGAATGAAGAAGCGCATAATGCAAGCACATGAACAATATAAGCTTAATGTATAATATTTAAACAAAAATAAGTAGTGATACCTCGCTTAAAGCATCGCTTTTTAATCGGCCTTACGATCATTCAGTACCGATATATTAGGCATAAAAAAACCGCGCTTTCGCGCGGTCTTTTATTTAAAGCGACAAATTATTTTTTGTCATCTTTAACTTCAGTGAACTCAGCATCTACAACGCCGTCGTCTGCTTTTTGCTGTTGTTGGCCAGCAGCATCACCTTGGAAAGCGTTCGGGTCGAAACCTTGAGCGCCACCTTGGCCTTGAGCAGCTTCATACGCACGTTGCGTAATCGGCATGATGATGTTTTGAAGTGCTTCTGTTTTTGCTTTGATTTCTTCTACGTCATTTTCTTTCGTAGCCGCTTCAAGCTCAGCTGATGCAGTTTCAATTGCAGTTTTTTCGTCAGCAGTTACTTGCTCGCCAAGATCTTTCACTGCTTTTTGAGCAGAAGATACAAGCGCATCAGCTTCGTTACGTGCTTTCGCTAATTCTTCAAATTTGCGGTCTTCTTCAGCATTCGCTTCAGCATCTTTAATCATCGCTTCAATTTCAGCATCGCTCAAACCTGAGTTTGCTTTAATTTGAATTGATTGTTCTTTGCCAGTGCTCTTGTCTTTCGCAGATACTTTCAAGATACCATCAGCGTTGATGTCGAAAGATACTTCAATTTGTGGCACACCACGTGGAGCAGGTGGGATATCGCCTAATTGGAAGTTACCCAACAATTTGTTTTGCTGCGCCATTTTACGTTCACCTTGGAACACAGAAATGTCTACAGCAGGTTGGTTGTCAGCAGCAGTTGAGAACACTTGAGATTTCTTCGCAGGAATCGTTGTGTTTTTCTCGATGATTGCAGTTAACACACCACCCATTGTTTCAATACCAAGAGTCAATGGAGTTACGTCAAGTAAAAGTACGTCAGTTTTGTCACCTGAAAGTACCGCACCTTGAATCGCAGCACCCATTGCTACAGCTTCGTCAGGGTTCACGTCTTTACGTGGTTCACGACCGAAGAAGTCTTGTACTTTTTGTTGTACAAGTGGCATACGAGACTGACCACCCACCAAGATCACGTCAGAGATGTCAGAAGTCGAAAGACCTGCATCTTTAAGCGCAATACGGCAAGGTTCGATTGTGCGTTCAACTAAGTCAGCAACTAAACCTTCAAGTTTTGCACGAGTTACGTTGATCACTAAGTGTTTAGGACCAGTCGCATCTGCAGTGATGTATGGCAAGTTGATTTCAGTTGCGTTAGAAGAAGAAAGCTCGATTTTCGCTTTTTCAGCAGCTTCTTTTAAACGTTGAAGCGCAAGAGGATCTTGTTTCAAGTTTACGCTTTGCTCTTTCTTGAATTCTTCTACAAGGAATTCAATTAACGCGTTATCGAAGTCTTCACCACCAAGGAATGTATCACCGTTTGTAGACAACACTTCGATTTGTTGGTCGCCATCAAGGTCAGCGATTTCAATGATTGATACGTCGAAAGTACCACCACCCAAGTCGTAAACCGCAACTTTACGGTCGCCTTCTTTTTTGTCCATACCGAACGCAAGAGCCGCAGCAGTTGGTTCGTTGATGATACGTTTAACTTCTAAACCAGCAATTTTACCAGCATCTTTAGTCGCTTGACGCTGAGCATCATTGAAGTAAGCAGGAACGGTAATTACCGCTTCAGTTACTGTTTCACCTAGGTAATCTTCAGCTGTTTTTTTCATCTTTTTCAAGATTTCAGCAGAGATTTGCTGTGGAGCAAGTTTTTTGTCGTTTACATCAACCCAAGCATCGCCATTGTCTGCTTTGATGATTTTGTAAGGTACAAGACCGATGTCTTTTTGTACCGCTTGGTCTTGGTACTTACGACCGATCAAACGTTTGATCGCGAATAATGTGTTTTTAGGGTTTGTTACTGCTTGACGTTTTGCAGATTGACCAACAAGGATCTCGCCATCTTTATACGCAATAATAGATGGAGTTGTACGAGCGCCTTCAGCGTTGTCGATTACTTTAACTTTGTCGCCTTCAAGTACTGCTACGCAAGAGTTAGTTGTACCTAAGTCAATACCAATGATTTTCGCCATTTGGATGTTTCCTCTAAAATTCTTTTGTTCCCAAACTTTTCCCTTTATCAAAGGGAAATTAAAAGGGATTTACTTGTTATCCGATATGAGAGCCAATCAAAAATTTTCAAGTTTAAATTCAGAAATATTTTTAAAAACTCTCGAATTTCTTGGGCTTATGCGCCAACCATAACCATAGCTGGACGTAATAAACGACCATTTAGGCTGTAGCCTTTTTGCAAAACAGTACCAATTTCATTGACTTTTGCAGTTGGATCAATACCTACAGCTTGATGAAGATCTGCATTGAAGCCATTCGCAGTATCTACCGCCACCACACCAAATTTCTCTAAAGTAGTGAGTAGAGATTTAAGTGTTAGTTCAACACCTTCAGACAGTGAGTTTTTCTCATCGCCTGCTGCTGCAATTGCACGTTCAAGATTGTCAACTGAATCAAGAAGTTGTTTAGCAAATTTTTCAAGCACAGTATCTTTGTGCTTTTCAGATTCACGCTGAATACGCTCAACACTTTTTTGTGCTTCATATACGGCATTTGCTGTACGTGCTTTTTCAAGCTTTAAGTTTTCTTCTAAATTGGTGATTTGCGCTTGTAAATCCTCAACTGAAACTTCTGCTTGCTCGTTTTCAGCTTGAGTTTGCGCTTCTGCTTGCTCTTGCTCTAATTCTTGAGCGTTTGGGTTTTGCTCAGTTGTCATTGATTTACTCCGTTTAAAAGGGTTCTTAAACATGTACAGTCCTTAGGCGTCAGGTCTAACCTCGTTAATTCTGAACTGCCATGATTTACTAAATGTCATGATTAAAGAAGAAATCGGGGCTGCTGTTAAAAATTCAAGCAGAGGCATGATAATTTTTACGCATCTTGTGAGAATTTATACAGAAATGAGCGATTTATTGATAACAACGCGATCTTAAAAATTACAATTTAGATTAAAAAGCATAAAAGGATCTAATAAAACGATTAATATCATAATTTTTATCAGTTTTCATTTTACTGTCATACAAGGCAATATAATCGAATCAACAGTCGTCATATTTTGAAGAGAGAGCGAGATATGGCTTCTGTTTCCTTATTTGTACTGTATAAATTTTACACTGGCTAATATTTATACATAAAAACGATTAAAACGATTAAAACTATTTTATAAAGTATTTCTCAAAATTGTTATACATCTCTACTATAGATCTCAGATTCTATCGCTGTAGTTTCTTCTTTTAGTATATTTTGAATGTGTTTTTCAATGCTTATCCAACCTCTGGATAAGCTTTTTTTTTGCTTCATGTAAATGTCATTGGTATTGCAGGCGGTGCAGGCTAGGTTTGGTAGAGCTTTAACAAAATCATGCGAATACAGATGAACTATAGAATTAATATAACGTTGCAGAAGGTGTACTGGTCTACCTTCAAATTACTACTCAGTAGGTGGGTAGTAGGGCTATATTTTTTTCATAATCAGCATCGCAAAGAAACAACTTTGCGCTTTATTTGAATATGAAAGGAATTAAATAACGATGAAGAAAACAATGTTTATGCTGTCATTACTCACAGGCTTTACTTTATTTGCTGTGGGATGTTCATCTCAAGATACGGTGTCAGCACCTGAAACTTCACAATTAAATAGTGCACCTGCTCCGCAAGCGCAATCAACAGCAACCGTACAAGCCGATCCGAGTGTGCAAAGTTCAGATGGTATTCAATCTGCACCTGCTTTAGAGGGGCAAGCACCACAAGCGACTGCGCAATAAACCGCATTTATCTCCGCATCAACTTTAATTTATTAGGTTGATGGTCCATTCAAAATAGACAGAAGAAAAGATGCCTCTTCTGTCTATTTCGCTCTGTATTATTATGCAATCCATACGAACCTAAACACTACGCTGTCACATAGGATAAAAATACTCGGCACTTTTATACGATTGTAGTGGCCATTATAAAAGTGATAGACCAATTATGGCCTAATGGTGGTGTATGAGAATGAGGCAAGGTTGCCATAAAAAAGCCTATAGCAATGCTATAGGCTTTTTTTTGAAGTAATAACGCGATTTAATCTCGATTATCTTGTCGACGATCTTCCCAACGTTTACGTTGTTCATCACGTTGCTGATCTAGACGTTGACGGCGTTGATCAGCAGTTTGTTTGCGTTGCTCATAGTTACGGTCTTGTTCACGTTTTTTACGCTCCCATTCGGCACGCTTTTCACGTTCTTTTTGGGCTTGTTGGCGTTGTTGTTCATTTCGTTGGCGCTCAAGCTCATTTTGTCTGCGCTCCTGAATTTGTTGTTGCTGACGCTTTTGTTCCCATTGCTGACGTTCATAGAGCTGTTTACGTCGTTCTTGTTCTAGACGGTTACGTTGCTGTTGATATTCCCAGCGCTGGCGGTCTCTTTCACGATCGTATCGTGCATCATAACCGCGATCGGATTGGCGTTGATCGTAACGACCATCGTAATAACCATCTTCTGGAAATGCCACACATCCTACAGCCATAAACGCAGTGGCCAATGAAACTGCAATAATTTTAGTCGTCATAGTGATGTCCTCTATAAATGGGAGCAGCAAAATAACTCCACAAATTAAGAAATAATTGTCAATGACAAGTGATTTAAATAAGCTTAGCTTAATGAAATGATATCTGTGTATGCAGATGTTGTGACTTGTATACAAGTATGGTCACATAAGCATTGATCATGTAGAAAGTATGAAGAAAGCCAAGGAAAAAAATAGCAATGACCGCTTTTAATCAAAACTTGCAACAACTATTAGAAAAAGGCCAAGGCACGGCTGCACGCGCACTCGATAAACTTCCGAGTTTCGTACAAGATAGTTTAGCCAAAGCATTGGGTTATCCTTATATATTTCCAGATCTTGATCCTTTCATTAAATGCATGATGGCAGCTCAGCTGAAGCAGGGTCGTCAGGGTTTTATTGGCGCAGATTATGAAAAATCGCGTAAGCAATTTGATTTACAAATGCAGTCGTTACGCAATAAAGTTACTGCGGTGAAACATGTAGAGGACTTACGATTACCATTACAGAGCGGCACTGTTTTTGCGCGCCATTATCATCCTGCGCCAGGCAAAAAACTGCCTTTAATCGTGTTTTACCATGGCGGTGGTTTTGTTGTTGGAAGTTTGGATACACATGATGAAGCATGCCGTTTATTGGCTGTCCATGCGAAAGCACAAGTGTTAAGTATTGATTATCCGTTGGCGCCAGAAGCGAGTCCAAAGCAATTAATACAATGTTGTGAAGATGCATTGGCTTGGGTATTTCAAAACAGCAAACAATTAAAAGTTTTAAAAGGGCGTATTGCTGTTGCGGGAGATAGCGCAGGCGCCAATATTGCAACAGTTGTTGCACAGCGTACAGCACAAAAAGCTTATGCACCTCATGCGCAATTGTTGATTTATCCTGTTGTTGATTTTAAAAGCCGTCATCCTTCATTTTTTGCTTATAAAGATGGTTTAGTGTTGACGGGTGGCGATGTTGATCACGTCACTGCTTTTTATGCAGAGCAACATCAAGTTGAACTTGATGATCCACTCATTTCACCGACTTATGGCAAATTAAAAGGGCTTGCGCCAGCTTTTATTGTTACAGCAGGGCATGATTTATTGCATGATGAAGGCGAGATTTATTCACACAAATTACGCCAACAGGGTGTCGCTTTACATTATCAAGAATACTTAGACCAAACGCATGGTTTTATTAACTTAACGACTGTCTCTACACGTGCGAAAAAATATCACATCGAGCTGAGTAAGAATTTCCGTAAATTTTGGGATAAGAAAAATAGCTAAAGACATGGTTTCACGTGAAACCATCTTATCTGTCTTTTATTTTAGCTTCAGGAAATAGCAGGCTAAATTTCGGCACAAAAAAGCTCTGTAATAAGCGTGCTTGAGAAAAGTCTGGAAATAGCCCTTGGCTATCTGACCATTCTACGCCAGCTAATTTTGCAATATGCCCTCTAAACTGGGGGGCAAAGCTGTAGCGTTTATTTTGCCAAGTTTGTCGGATTTGCAAAATTGAAGATGGAATGTGATGACTATTAATATAAAACAGCTTAGGTTTTTTTGCTTTATATAGGGTTAAGGTGAAGTGTTGGCCTGCAACACGAACTGTACACGTGAGGCCAAGTTTTGTATCTCGCCATTCAAATTGTGCCAGTTCTTTTGGAATTCCCCAAAGAGTCTGTCCGTGAGTGACTGAAGCAAGTGTAGAAACATAGATTTTAGGAATAGAACTTAACACTCTCTTACTAATCAGTGGGTGATCCAAAATCAACAATTCATCATAAGCACCAACAGGTGAGCTTTCATAACGAACCAACATTATTTGAATCATTCTCCCAATTGGGGAAGGGGAGTGATGGAGGATAGCTGATTGTTGAATAAAACGAGGCGTTACCCAGTAATTTAAAATAAAACCAGCGCCTTGTAGTTTCCAAGGAGGCGGGGATTGAATCACTTCTGTAGTCATTGCTGGTATCTGCATTTTTTTCTCATTTTGATTAATGCTTTATTTCTCATGAAAGACTAAAATACATACAGTGACAAGCACAACTTCATATAGATGAGTGAGCAAATGTTAAAACATACTTTTTTTGTATTGACGGCAACGTTAAGTAGCTTTGGTGTATTCGCACAAAATACATTGGTGGAAATGAATACCAACGTGGGGAATATTGAGATTGAATTGTTTAACGACAAAGCGCCAATTTCAGTAAAAAACTTTGAAGACTATGCAAAATCCGGTTTTTATAATGGCACAGTGTTTCATCGTGTCATTCCAGGCTTCATGATCCAAGGTGGTGGCTTAGAAAGTAATTTGGTCGAAAAGACGATAGAAAAAGCCCCTATTAAAAATGAATCTTCAAATGGTTTGAAAAATAAACGTGGCACATTAGCGATGGCTCGTACAAACGATCCTAACTCCGCACGTAGCCAATTCTTTATTAATACCGTGGATAACGACTTTTTAAACAAAAGTGCGATGAATGCTGGATATGCCGTGTTTGGTCAAGTGACAAAAGGTATGGATATCGTCGAAAAAATTGAAAAAACAGCAACTGGCAATCGTGGCATGTACCAAAATGTACCAACACAATCGATTGTTATTCAAAGTGTGAAGATAAAAGCACCAAAAGATAGCAAGTAACCAAAAAAAAAGCCCATTCATAAAAAATTAATATTAAATGATTAAAATCATGTGTTTGGGCTTTATTGTGTATAAATATAAAACAAAATAGTGTGTAAAAAAGAAACACACGATAAAACAAGTGATTAAAAGCACTTGCAATGATTTCGAAATGGTCTAGAATGCATCCCATACCGACGAGATAGACGGAAACGAAC
>NZ_JACAXE010000030.1:0-48163 GCF_013391565.1 Acinetobacter sp. SwsAc6 | reverse complement strand
ATAGTCTTTTTCAGATTCAATCAATAATTGAACCGCTCTTTCTCTGATTTCAGGGGTATATTTTAATTTGGTCATCGGAACATTCTCTCAGAATACTGAGTCTCCGACAAACCCGGTACGGTTCATTACGTGAAGCAGGATTGGACATTGATGCATTTAAAGATGTAATTCAAAAAAGATATATAAAACATCTTCCAAAGGAAATAGTTCCTATTCTAATAAAAGAATTATGGAAATTTTGCTTTATTAAAAGCGATCCTAAAATTGATGAAAATCGACATTTTAATGCAGAATTTTTATTCCAAATAATCACACATTATCCTGAACAGTGTAAGGAGATCTTTCAAAAGGAAGATTACATAAATAAGGTAACTACAGATGATAATATTTTATATGTTTATATAGCCTTACTCTCAAGATTTGAGTTTATTTATGATCTACTTGATTCGAGTGGTAGAGCAATACTTTCTAGCTATTTAACTAAACATGAAAAAATGAAAATTTATTGTCCATTTTTATCTAAAAATATTTCTGAACATTTAAAAGAGTTTTTACCGAAAGCAAATCATGAAACATTTAAATATCTATTAAAACTTTCAGAGAAATTTTCAATTAAAAATGAAGTTATGATGCTAGGGCTAGAGGAATACGGTAATTCTACAAGTTATGATGAGGCTGATGCTAATTTCAATATTTACATTGAGGATTATTTAATTGATTATAATTTTGCAATGTTCCAAAAGTATTTAGAAGTAAGTGAGAATAACTCACAAATTTATGATAGACGAAAATTCTATGGAAGTAATAATTTAGTTTACAAAATTTTATTTAAAAAATTTGCAATACTAATGGGATATCACGAAATAGATTCTAAGAAATTTCCTAAATTTTTTAGTAATGTTGATAAAATTAATATTGAAAAACAAGTCAAAGAAGAGGAAAAGCCTGAAAAAGATTTTTTAAGTGCATTATTATCAACTGATGATGATTTACCATTTTAATTATGTCTTGTATCATCAACTAATTGTTGTTGATGTAGTACAGCAATAGCTTCCCACTCATCATAAGTCAAAATAGGTGCAAAAGTGGTTACTAATTTAATAGTAGTCGCTTTGTTCTTTCTGAGAGTCTCGACTTTAGCTAAACGCCTTTGAAAGTCTTTTAATACCTTAGCCATACAATAGCTTTTTTTATTTAAAGAATATGTCAGAATATTTTTAATCTAAAAAACAGATTGTAAATATTAAAATAAACAGTTTTAACGATTTAAATTCATTCTTTATAGTGTGCGCATTAAACAAGCAAATCCAATACAAGCATTTACCAGTGGGCTTGGGTGGATCTTTTGTAGAATGCTGGCAATGAGGATGTACGAAATGTTAAAACTAATGACGGCTGTAATCGTAGCGACTGTACTGAGCGCTTGTGCTTTCGATCCTGTGGCTTATGAGCAATTGCGCCAAACAGAAAATTTGCAACACAACCGTACAATGGGCTAAGCACAGTTATCATCGGTTGTTTGTGTAAAGTAAAAGCAATTAAAAAAAGCCCTGAAGAATCAGGGCTTTTTAAGTGTTTATTTTTTAAAGTGAAGCCTAAATATAGTTAAGCCACTTTTTCTGGTAAATCAAACCAAATCACTTGTGTGTCTTCTAAGGCTTCAATTTCACTATGCTCTAGAAAGGCAATTGCACCGCCAGTTTCAATGGTATGTTCTGCAATTTTGATTTTGCCTTCTACCACATGCACATAGTTTAAATGCTGGGTTTGCTCAACAGGTAGTTTTTGACCTTTGCTGAGTACCGCAGTTTTAACTTCCGCATTTTGACGGATATGCATCGGTGCATTTTCATTTGGTCCACAGATCAAATGCCATTGATTTGGCGCTTCATGTGGGTCAAGGCGAATCTGTTGATAATTCGGTTTTGCATCACGCTCATTTGGAATAATCCAAATTTGCAGTAAATGTACCTGTTCATCGCCTTGATTCATTTCGCTATGACGGATACCTGTACCAGCACTCATCAATTGCCATTCACCAGTAGCAATACCGCCGTGGTTGCCCATACTGTCTTTATGTGTAATGGTGCCTTTTAACACACAGGTTAAAATTTCCATATTGTCATGTGGATGTTGCCCAAAGCCTTGATGACCATCAATGAGGTCATCATTGATTACACGAAGTGCACTCACGCCCATATAGTCGGGGTTATACCAATTACCAAAAGAGAAGCTGTGTTTAGATTCAAGCCAGCCCATTTTCACATGGCCACGGTTTTCACTTGGATGTAAGAACGCATTCATGATGGTCTTCCTGTATTATTTTTAACTTGAAGTTATTTTAGTGTTTTATATCTGTTTTAAATACAGCGAAAAAGCAATATTATGTTGCAAAAATGAGATGATAAAATTAGCTTTAATCAGCATAGTTTGACTAAAAGGTGCTGAGTTACAACATTGGCAATGGATATTCTGTGCATATTATTTGGGTTATAGTGGTCAAATATTAGTAATCTAAAATAGAAAAAGGCGTTTCTCTTTGTAAAAAAACGCCTTGTTTAAGCATAAGCAGGCCTTCGATTATTCTAAGAATTTAACCGTTACGCCTGATTTTACTTTCTTACCAAGATCGTTAGCATCCCAGTTGGTTAAACGGATACAGCCGTGTGAAGCAGTTTTAGAAATTGCAGACGGATTAGGTGTACCGTGAATACCGAATGATTTTTTGCTTAAACCAATCCAGATATTGCCGACAGGACCATTTGGACCAGGTGGTAATGACAGTGGCTTTTTGTTGTTGCCCTGAACAAAGTTAGATGGCGAGTAGCTGTACCAAGGGTTTGGTGCAACGCCTGTCACTTTGTATGTACCTGTTGGTGATGGTGTGTCTGAGCTACCAATGGTTGCAGGGAATGAACCGATCATTTGGTTACGACTGTTAAATAAATACAGTTGTTTTGCACCTTTATGGGCAACAATCAAATGAATGTCTTCTGGTACTTCGTTACGAATGTTCGCAACAATGATCTTTTCACCAGCTTTTGCAAAAGTTGCTTTAGGATTTAATTTCTTTAAGAAATCTTCGTCCATGTGGAACTTTTCACCTAACATTTCAGTCACACGTGTGTAGTACAAGCCTGGCATTTTGGCTTGAAGTGCGTAGTCATGTGGAATTGACTTTGCATACGGGCCTTTAATATCTGCATCGGTAATGGTGTATTCAATAAATGCAGCTTTGCCAGCTTGGTTAGCAACAAGCTTATCCCAAGTTTCTTTGGTCAGTGTACCTGTAGGTTTAATGCCATTCATCTGTTGGAAAGAGGCAATCGCTTTTAAGGTGTTTTTACCGCTAGAGCCATCAATTGCACCAGGTGACGCATGCGCATTGTTTAGCATCACGTGTGCACGTGCATAAACAGGGAATTGGCCTTTACCAATATTTTCAAACCACTGCGCATTATTCATGCCATCTAAAGTCCAAGAGGCTTTAGCCGCAGGTGAGGTTGTCGCTGGCGTTGTTGTGGTTGTAGCATTACCAATATCAGCTGTCTGATCTTCAGTATTTTGTAATGTATTGAGCGTATCAGAAGCGCTATTTAAATCTTTTTGTTCTTGAGCAGTAATTTTTGCAGAAGTATTCGCGACAGGCGAAGAAGCAGCGTCAGAAGCTAGAGGATCAATTGGGTCTTGAACAGCAACATCTGTGAGAACTTTTGGATTTAATGGTTGTTCAGCAGTAGATGCGGCTAAAGCTGTACCAGCAAATATGCAACTTAAACTCAAAGTGAGTATTGTGCGAACGAACATATAATTCAACCTTAAGAATTATTCATTTACTATGTGAAAAACGGCTACAAGTATTGCAGAAAAAAATGGGCGGTGCAGTAATTGTTTTGTGTAATTATCATTTTTAGCATTGAACTTGATCGGTTTTTAAAACGCTGAGAAGTTATTAAATTATGAGCCTTTTTGTTATTATGGGCGAAATGTCGAGAAATGATAGGAAAGTACATGACGACCTTAAAAAATGATCGTTTTTTGCGTGCTTTATTGCGTGAACCAGTTGATACAACACCTGTTTGGATGATGCGTCAAGCTGGACGTTATTTACCAGAATACCGTGCCACGCGTGCGACAGCGGGTGACTTCCTATCGCTATGTAAAAACCAAGATTTTGCTTGTGAAGTCACTTTACAGCCTTTACGTCGCTATGAGCTTGATGCTGCGATTTTATTTTCAGATATTTTGACCGTGCCTGATGCCTTAGGCTTAGGTCTGTACTTTGAAACAGGTGAAGGTCCAAAATTTCATAAAACAGTACGTACCGAGCAAGATGTTGCGAATTTACCTAAGTTAAATGTCAAATCTGACTTAGATTATGTCATGAATGCAGTGTCAACCATTCGTTCAGCTTTGGGTGGTCAAGTTCCACTGATTGGTTTTTCGGGTAGCCCTTGGACGCTAGCAACTTATATGGTTGAAGGTGGTTCAAGTAAGGATTTTCGTTTTACCAAGCAAATGATGTATGCACAACCTGAAGTTTTGCATGCGTTGTTGTCGCACTTAGCCGATGCTGTAACCGATTATTTAAATGCACAAATTGATGCAGGCGCACAAGCGGTGCAGATTTTTGATAGCTGGGGTGGTGCTTTGGCACATCGCGAATACATTGAATTTTCGTTGAATTATATGCAACGCATTGTGAATGGTTTACAGCGTGAAAAAGATGGTCGTAAAGTCCCAGTCATTTTATTTACCAAAGGTGGTGGTCAGTGGTTAGAGCCAATGATCGCAACGGGTGCAGATGCTTTTGGCCTAGATTGGACAACCAACTTGCACACTGCACGTCAAACAGTAGCAGGCCGTGCAGCATTGCAAGGTAATCTAGACCCAGCAACTTTATATGGCACGCCAGCTTCAATTGCCAAAGCCACCAAAGCGATGTTGGATGATGCTTATGCCAATGGTGAAAAAACGGGCTATGTTGCAAACTTAGGTCATGGAATTACACAATGGGTCGATCCTGAAAACCCACGTGCATTCATTGATACTGTGCATGAATACAGCGCTAAGTATTTGTAAAACATACTTGGAAATACTTAGGATTCAACAGTGATTGCCATTTTAAAATCATGTTTTGAGTTCTCATATAAGGCAGCTTCGGCTGCCTTATTTGGGATACTGCTGTTAATTGCCTTTGTGGTGACGGCTTCGATGGGAAGCACAGAACATTGGGGCTTTTTCCGTTACGACTATTTATTATTTTATGCCCTAATTATTCAGATCTGTTTGCTGTATTTAAAATTAGAATCTTGGGCTGAAGCTAAAGTCATTGCGCTATTTCATGTGGTTGCAATGGTCATGGAAATATTTTTAACTCATCCGCAAATTGCATCGTGGCAATACCCACAGCCTGCGGTATTTAAAATACTCACTGTACCTTTATTTGCTGGGTTTATGTATTCGGCAGTGGGAAGCTTTTTTGCGCGTTCCTTGCGTTTATATCAGGTTTCATTTGAGAAACTTCCTAGCATTGCCAATATGCTCAGCCTTGCTGTGCTGTCTTATATTAACTTTATGAGCAAGTTTTTTATTCCGGATTACCGTGCGGTTTTGTTTGCATGGAGTGTGTTTATTTTCTGGAAAACTAAAATCACATTTAGATTGAATTCTCATCAATTCCAATTGCCAATGTTACCTGTATTGGTTGTTTTGGCCTTTATTATTTGGATTGCAGAAAATATTAGTACTTTTTATCAAATTTGGTTGTATCCGAGTCAGGTCGATGCATGGCACATGGTGGGGTGGGCGAAGTTAGGTTCTTGGTATTTATTGCTTTTATTGAGTTTGGTTCTGGTGTTAAACATACTGGGTGAACGTAGCCAATTAGGCCAATGGCGCTTAAAAGCTGAGCCAAATCAGTAGTTGGTCGAATATTACAATTTGACTTCAAAATAGCTTTGCTTTTGGGTAAAGCTTTCGTCTAATCTACAGTTGCGTAAAGTAATACGCTAATTAAAAAATGACACTCATAAAGTGATTTCTGGAGAAACATCATGTTAAAAAAAATAGCTTTAGCTGCCGTTTTAGCAGTAGGTTCAACAGCTGCATTTGCTGATCGTGATGCGGGTTGTGGTATCGGTTCACAAGTATGGGCTGGTCAGTCTGGTAAGCTTCCAAAATTACTAGCAGCAACAACAAATGGCATTTTCTTTAACCAACTTTTTGGTATTACATTTGGTACGATTGGTTGTAATGGTTCAGGTACAGTAACTGCACAAGCAGTGACATTTACCAATGAAAATTCTGAAGCTTTGGCGCGTGATATGGCAGTAGGTCAAGGTGAGAGCCTGAATGTATTGGCTGAATTACTTCATATTAAAGCAGAAGATAAAGCACGTTTCTTTGCGGTATCTAAAGCTAATTTTGCAGAAATTTACGCATCTGAAAATTCAAATTCACTTCAAGTATTGTCTTCTTTACAGTCAGTAATGGCGAAAGACGAAGTGCTCAAAGCATACGTATAATCATGCAGCACAAAGCCCTGTCTATATGACGGGGTTTTTTATGTCTTTTTGATTCATATTATTGCTTAGATTATAAACTATGAAATTACTGTGTTGGTTGGTGCTACTGTGTATTCCAAGTGTAGGGCTTGTTGCGACAGAGCTTGCTCAAGCGAGTCCGATAAATTCAGCTAATACGCCTACGCCGATTCAGAACTCATCTCGTCAATATGTGATTCATGCGGAGAAAATTCAGCACTATATACAGCAAGCACATACGCTTCAATTGGCGCAGCGGCCAACATGGCAAGCTTTAATGTATCGTAATGAGAAAGGGCAAAGTGATGTTCAGTATGCAAAGTATTTTGTCAGTGCGAAGGGTGCACAAGATTTACAAGCCGAGCTAGATGCCAATATAGAGGCATTATTTAAAGCCAGTGAAGATAATGTATCAGTAGGTTGCCAATTTCCTGCACGTAGCCAATGGCTTATTCAGGTACTAGAGATTCCTGCAGCTGAGTTGCCTGTAGTTCATTGCCCTGATTTAGATGATTGGTACAGTAAAATTAAGCCTTATAAAGCCACAGTGATTTATGCCACTGACTTTATGGGCAATCCTAGCTCGATGTTTGGTCATACCTTATTAAGGATAGATCCTGCCAATCAAAAACAGCTGAACTTAGTATCTTATGCAATCAATTATGCGGCAACGGTACAAAGCGCAGAGAGCTGGTCTTATGCATGGAAGGGTTTAACAGGACAATATCCTGGTGAATATTCACTGATGCCATATTATCGCAAAGTGAAGGAATATGGCGATTTTGAAAGTCGTGATTTGTGGGAATATGAGCTGAATTTAACAGAGCAGGAAACGCAGTTTCTGGTGCTTCATATTTGGGAAATGCAGCATGTCAGTTTTCCTTATTATTTTGTGAGTGATAACTGTGCATATCGTATTTTAGGCCTGCTTGATTTGGTCCGCCCTGAGTTGCATTTAGCAGAAAATTTTAAACACACTGCAATCCCTATTGAAACCATAAAAATTTTAGAGCAAAAGGGTTTGGTCAGCCAAAAAATATATCGACCAGCTTTAGAAACACAATTACTGGCACAGGCCAAACAGCATGGGGCACAGCTGGCTGGTCAGGCACATCAAGTGGCGTGGTCTGAGCCTACACAAATGTCATCTGCACTTGCGCCGTATACACAGAATGATCAAGCAAAAATTCTAGAAATGGGCTATGACGATTTATATTTGGCTCTTACGTCATCTAAAGTGCCTGCAACATTTGCACAACCACGCTTACGTCAACTGTTAATTTTACGTAGTCAAATTCAGCTAGATAAACAGCGCGAAGAGGTCTCTACGCCTGAGCATGATCCATCACAAGGGCATTATGCTAAAAATGTAATGTTGGCGACGGGCGAATCGCAAGGCAAGGGATTTGTCGAAATATCACATCGGCAGGCCTATCATGATTTAATTGATCCGCCTTGGGGGTATCGCTTAGGAACACAGCTTAAGTTTTTAGAAGGTGCACTGCGTTATCAAGATGATCAGTTAAAACTGAAGCAGTTAGAGCTTCTCTCAGTCAATTCCTATAACCCAATTTCACCCTTTAAAAACCCACTGTCTTGGGGGTTTAACTTAGGTTGGCAGCAGGAAGCTTTAGATGAACGAGGTCAGTTTAGTAAAAACACACAACATGGCGTCGCACGTTTAACGACACAAGCAGGTTATAGCTGGGCCAATGCAGTACATAACTGGTTATGTTATGGACAATTGCAAAGTAATGTTCAAGCCTCATCTGCTTTGGATGATGGCTGGCGCATAGGTGTAGGACCAACAGTGGGCTGTCAGACGGTATGGAATTCAAATATCAATAGCCTGACTCAGTTGGAAATGCCCTATTGGTCGGACAGTCATCAATGGAATCTTCGACTGAACCAGCAAATTCAATATCTGATTCGGCCACAACATAGCTTAAATTTGAGTTATGAATATCAGTTGCAAAATCGGTCAGATTGGAATGAAGTCAAATTAGGCTATCGTTATTTCTTTCAATAGTGACATTTGCTTAACGGGGTCAATCGTCGTGTGAAAAAATAATATGATGCAATCCAGCGCCGAGGTAATGAGTGATGAATATGTGGGGCACTTTTCAACTGGTGGCGCTGTGAAGGATGGCTACTTTGCTTAAGTTTTCATAAAAGGTTTTGAATAATTATTAAGTTTATATTAATCATAGTTATAATTTTGAAAATGAAAGAAAAATCAATGTATTTATAACCTATTTTTTGTGTAGTAACAGCTGTATTATGCCAACTTCTGTAAACCTTAGCATAATATATCATGCCCCAAAATGTTTCTATTCAACTTTCTGAGACTTGGAAAAGTATTTGTGATCAATACTCTGCGCTAGATCACCATTTAACAGTGGAGTTAACTACAAAAAATCTTGATGCATTTGTTGCTGCATTTTATAAGCAAATGCTACTTGAGCCTGAATCTGCCGAATATTTTTCAGATAATATTATTCAGAAACGCTTAATAGATACATTAAAAGCATGGTTATTAGAAACTTTTAATGTGGCATTAAATGGTCAATATGAAAGTGCTGTATTAAGACAACAAAAGGTGGGTAATGTACATGCACGTGTAGGCATTCCATCATGGCTTATTATGCGTGGTGTACGTGAAATAGAACGTACAATGTTTGAATATATTGCTTCAGACAACAGTACCAACTACATGAATGTGGTGAGTTATGTGGTGCAACTGCTCGGGTTTTCGACCGAGATTATGTGCCGTACTTATGAGGATAAAACGGCTAAAAACCACGAAGTTAAGCACAGTTATCGACTCTTTTCTGCTATGCAGGATGTGGCAGTACACAAAGACCGTCAGCGTGGTTCATTACTCGACTGGGAAAATGATTTGATGTTTAAGATTTTCTCGGGCCAAGGTAAGTTTTATCAACAGCTATTTTCAAAATCTGAATTTGGTTTATGGTTTATACATAAGGCTTCTTATGCTTTTACGGGTTCAGAACAAGTTGGATTAATCACAAAACGAATATATGAAATAGATGCATTGACAGAAGAATGTATGCTGTTAGAAGGTCGTGAACAATTAATGCTGATGGTGCAGAAAATCCGAAGTATTAACCGTGAAATTCAGCATTTGGTTGATCAGCTATTTCAAGTGACCGAATACATCGAATCTGGTAATGATGCCTTAACCCAGTTATTAAATCGCCGTTATTTAAATACCATTGTAGGGCGTGAAATTAGCTATGCACGTAAACATAGATCAGCGCTTTCTTTGCTTGCTTTGGATGCAGATTATTTTAAAACCGTGAACGACCGTTATGGCCATGCGGCAGGCGATATGGCACTAAAGTTTATTGCTGAAACCTTACAAAAATTCAGCAAGGGCAGTGACTATGCTTTCCGTATAGGTGGCGAAGAATTTTTACTTTTACTGGTCGATAGCGACTTGAGCCGCGCCAAAATGGTCGCAGAAAATGTTCGAATGTGTATTGAAGATACGACATTGCAAACATCTGTGGGGGAAGACTTTAACTTTACCGTGAGTATTGGTTGTACACAGTACGATGGTCATCCAGATTACCAGCGCTTTTTAGATGCGACTGATTTAGCGTTATATAGTGCGAAAAACCGTGGCCGTAACTGTGTATATGTGACAGAAGTACAGAAAATGGCTTAACCGTAAAATACATCAGTGCGCTTGTAGATGAAGCGCACTGTTTAACTTGCTTGAGTTGATTTAAGCTTCGACCACCACATAATATTTTTTAACTTTTTCAACTACTTCAAATGTCCCTTCAAACGCTGGAGGGATAATTCCAGCTTCGCCAGCACTGACTTCAATCACAATGTCTGAATGCTTATGATGCAGGCGGACACGACCTTCAAGCACTGTAAAAAATTCTTGTTTGTTGGCTGCAAAGACAATATTCCATGCACCGACTTCGCACTGCCAAATTCCACAGTCCATGTTGGGGTGCGCATAAGCACTGTAGGTATGACGCTCTGGGTTACCTTTAACCAGACGATCAGGTCGTGGATAATCAACTGCGCACGTACTATCGGTGAGTCCTTCACCTGCAAGCCAAATCTGTGGCATGGTCTTTTCCTCAAACAAAAACTAAATAATTAATAATGGCTGATAAAAAAGCCCCAACAAAAGTTGAGGCTTGATATACAACAGGAATTAGTAACTTTCAGGCACAGCACTTAAGAATTCGCGACGTTCTTCTTTGTTGGTTTTAAAGTCACCTACAAAAGAAACGGTACGTGTTGTTGATTCTTGCTTGCCTACACCTCGCATCATCATACACATGTGTGCAGAGTCAATCACAACCGCAACCCCGCGAGCGCCAGTTACTTCCGCAACCGCTTCAGCAATTTGCTGCGTGAGATTTTCTTGAATTTGTAAACGACGAGCAAACATTTCTGTAATACGGGCAAATTTAGATAAACCCAAAACATTGCCTTCAGGGAGATAGGCAATATGTACACGGCCATAAAATGGCAAAAGATGGTGTTCGCACAATGAATAGAATTCAATGTTTTTAACTAAAACCATTTCACGGTTATCTGAAGGAAAAACCGCATTGTTGGTCACTTCCTCTAAAGTTTGGTTATAACCAGACGTTAGATAAGAAAAAGCTTTAGCAGCACGCATCGGCGTATCTTTAAGACCTGGGCGATTCAGATCTTCACCAACGGCAGTAAGAATGTTAGCGTAGGATTGCTGCATAGACATAGATGTGTTCACTTACACAGAGAGATTGAACAAGGAGCGCATTGTAGCAGAAAACCATTACAATGCCCGCTTTTAAGGAGAAATCCGATTACTGTTTAAACTTTGGGTTCTTTTCTGCACGTTTTAACAAGACTAATACCGCACCAGTCCCACCTTGTTTTTCAGGTGCACTGACAAATGCCAAAACATCGCGGTGCTGACGTAGCCAACTATTGACGTGGGTTTTCAAGATAGCTTCAGGGCCTTTACCATGCACAATTTTGAGTACATTTTCATTGTTGTCTTTGGCCATTTGAATAATCTGCAAAACGGCACTTCGCGCTTCTTCAATGGTACAGCCGTGCAAATCTACCGCTTCAAACCAGCGTAAATTACCTGCTTTTAAATCTTCAAATACACGATGTTGCAAAGTTGCAATGCGGTAGCTTAAGTTGGCTTGGCTGGCAACTGGATTTAACATGGCCTGTGTGTCGGAAAGCAATGTTTCATCCGTTTCTAGGGGGCCAGTCGCAGAGGCACGTTTAGCAAGAATTTGTGCATCTGGTTTTTTCTTCGTGCTCTTTGTTGTTTTTGCAACATTGCTAGCGGCCATTTTTTGCACGCCTTGCATTTGCTTGCGAAAAAAATCTAAGTCTTCTTGCTGTTCCTGTTCTGGCGTTTTTTCAATAGGTGCAATGGGTTCGGGCGCAGGCGCCGGCTTATTGATTTGCTTTTTAAAAGCATTCAGTAAGTTATATTGTTCTTTAGACAGCGAAGAATCGTGTTTGCTCATAATGGAAAAAACAAGGGAGGAGGCTAAGACAGAGCTAAATTATAGTCCCAATTGTGAAAAATGAGAAATATATTACATTTGCGCTTTATATTTTAAATCTGAGTCAGAAGAGTAGTTTACGACCATTTATAGCCAACGCATGTAAAGCTATGCCGTGATACTTGATGTATTCAATATTCAATCTAAGTAAACACACCAACATCTTATTACCAAACTACAGATTTAATATTCGTTGTGCTGTTTCATAGCCATTGATATAGGCACCATGGACTGTGCCTGCATATTTGAGACTACAGTGTTCCCCAGCAAAAAACACTTTTCCATCAATGTGATTTTCAAATACTTGCGTTAATTTTTGGTTGTGATGAAGTGCAGGGAAACTAAAAGAGCCATAGCTGTTCGGATCAGATCCCCAGCGTGTGATAATCAAGTCTTTAGGTTGGCCAATCGTGGTCTTAAATGTGTCCTGCAAACTTTGCTTAATCATATCCCAGACCGCATTATCATTCGCACGATCCATAAAAACAGATGCTGACCCGCCAAATAACATGAGATAGGTTGGCTTTTGATAGATGTGTGTCAAATCTAAAAGATTAAATAATTTATTATTGCTCCAATACAGCGTACTGGAATTCATCTCTAATGAAGAAGAATGAAGTGGAAGAACATGTCTAATTGAAAAAACACTTTATTAAATGAACCAAATCCCATGTTATTGATGGCATGACGATAGCTATCTGCTAAGGGTGGGCTAAATTGAAGATGTCCATGTTTTAATACACCTAAAGGTACGGCCACCACAATTTGTGAAGCTTGAAAGATTTGATGGTGTTGATCTTCTATTTCGACATAACCAGATTTAAGCGAAATTTTTTGAACCTTAACGTTGAGCTTAATATCAAGATCTTGTGCAAGATGATGAATCACTTGTGTATAGCCTTCAGGAAAAATGACTTCATCTCCCTCAAAATAGCCTTCATAATTTTGATATTGGCTAGAGAGTTGTTCTAAATCTGTGGCATAAGGATCATTCGCGACATATTGAAAAAAACTAAGCAAAAGCATTTTTAAGTCTTGTGCTGAAAATGCATGATTCTGATCATCAAGTGAATTTAAGATGTTTTGCACAGCCAGCAAAGCTGATTCATGCTCACTTTCTAATAATAAAGATTGTATTTTTTCAATATAATTCTCAAAAACTTGAGCTTCATATTTAGTAAATAATTGACCGTTAGCATGAAAATATTGTGGTTGGTCGTAGTTGAATACTTGAGTTTTAATCTTAAATTTTTGGATCAATGTCCAGATGGGGTTGTTTTGAATACCATGAATCCATGAAGCGCCTAAATCAAAAATATCATCATTCATTTTGTTAGAGTCGATTCGCCCACCAATTCGATCGCGTGATTCCAAAATAATGACGCTTTTGCCAGCATCTTGCAGTTGTTTAGCACAACTAATTCCTGCAATACCCGCACCGATAATATAAATAGGCAGACCACAGTTATTATTATTCATATAGCGTTTGAATCGAAAATTGAGTTTATAAATTGATTTTATAAAAAGAATGAAAAAGGTCGATCTTTGGCAACATCACTACTATGTAAATTTACCTAAAATTACAAGGGTTTATTGCGCTAAAGTAGAGATCTTCTTTTAATTATATGCACTGCGCAGAGGGCACAGAAAGAAGTATCGCATCTAGCGAAATCGTTTAGGGGTGAATGTGTTCACCCCTAAACCAAAGAATTTATTGTGACTGTGGTACGCCAAATAATTCAGCAAAAGCCTGATCAGGACGAGGCTGTTTCATAAAGCTTTCACCCACTAAGAATGCGTGAATATCATTTTCTTGCATCATTGCTACATCGGCAGGTGTAGCGATACCGCTTTCAGTCACTAATAGGCGAGAAGGTTCAAGCAATTTTTTCAAACGTAGTGATGTATTTAAATCTACATCAAAGGTTTTTAAGTTGCGGTTATTCACACCTAATAGGCAACGATCATCTAAACGGAGCGCACGTTCGAGTTCGTCTTCATCATGCACTTCAACCAGCACATCTAAATTATGCTCAAACGCAGTTTTAGACATTTCTTCCAGTTGTTGATTAGACAAGCATGCCACAATCAGCAAAATACAGTCCGCATGCAAAGCACGAGCTTCAATCACGCCGTATGGATCAATTAAAAAGTCTTTGCGTAGCGCAGGTAAGTCACAATGTGTGCGGGCAATCTGAATATTTTCATCGGCACCTTGGAAAAAATCCACATCGGTTAAAACAGATAAACAGGCAGCGCCTGCTTCTTGATATTGCTGTGCAATTTCTGCAGGGTTGAAGTTTTCACGAATCACGCCCTTAGAAGGAGACGCCTTTTTAATTTCAGCAATTACGCCTGGACGCTTACTTAACAAAGACTGCGCAAAACCGCGAACAGGGGTCGCAGCTTTAGCTAATTCTTCTACATCGTAATAACTTTTCTGTTTTAAGCGGACTGCAAACTCTTCCTGCTTACGGTCAACAATTTTACCTAAGATGGTATTTGCGATATCAACCATGATGTTTTTCCTTAATCCTTAGGCTTCGTATTGTTTCAGTGTTTTTGTAAATTCAGACAGCACGTCCATTTTTTCGAGTGCTTGACCGCCATAGATAATGTCATGTGCCAGTGCAACACCCAATTTATAAGTTGGTGTAAGGCCTGATACATAGATACCTGCACCAGCATTGAGTGCAATCATGTTGGCTGCTTTATCACCTTTGGCGCTTTTTTTCTTGCCTAAAGCATCTTTAATCAGCGCTAAGCTTTCTGCTGAACTTTCTACAGATAAACCTGTTAATGTTTGCGATTCAATATCTACATCTTCAGGTTGAATTTGCCATTCAGTCACTTCACCATTTTTTAATTCTGCAACATAAGTGCTTGATGCGAGGCTAATTTCATCTAGGCCGTCTTTTGAGTGCACCACCATCACGTGTTCAGCACCAAGTTGCTTCAATACCTCTGCAATTGGGCGACAAAGTTCAGGTGAAAATACTCCAATGACAAAGCGTTTTACGCCAGCCGGATTCGTAAGCGGGCCGAGTAAATTAAATATGCTACGGAAGCCCAATTCTTTACGTGGACCTGCCGCATATTTCATTGCTTTGTGATGGTTTGGTGCAAATAAGAAGCCAACTCCAAGTTCACGGATGCAACGTTCTGTCTGTTGCATACTAAGATCTAAATTAATCCCTGCTTTTTCAAGTAGATCTGAAGATCCCGAAGACGATGACACACCGCGACCGCCATGCTTAGCAATTGTCGCGCCTGAAGCAGCGATAACAAATGAAGACGCAGTAGACACGTTAAACAAGTTTTGACCATCACCACCTGTGCCGACAATATCGACTAAATTAGGCAAGTCGCTCACATCAATTTTAATGGCAAGTTCACGCATCACACGTGCAGCTGCTGTAATTTCATCGATACTTTCACCCTTTAAGCGTAAGCCCATCATAAACGCGCCAATTTGTGCATCAGAGGCTTCGCCATTCATAATGGTACGCATGACTGCTTCCATTTGTGGCTGAGTGAGTTCGATGTTTTTTGTAATATTATTTAAAGCTTGTTGAATATTCATTTGGATATCACTTATGCGTAAATTTCTAAAAAGTTTTTGAAAATTTGGTGGCCATGTTCACTCAGAATGGACTCAGGGTGGAATTGCACGCCTTCAACGGGCAATGTCTTATGTTTTACACCCATGATTTCTTCCATAGAACCATCAATTTCATTGGTCCAGCAAGTCACTTCTAAACACTCCGGTAGCGTTGCTTGGTCAATCACTAATGAGTGATAGCGCGTTGCTGAAAAGGGAGACGGAAGATTGCTGAAAATACCTTTGTCACTGTGATACATATCTGACAAGCGACCATGCATGACTTTCTTTGCGCGAATAATATCGCCGCCAAAAGCTTGCCCTATGGCTTGGTGGCCTAAGCACACACCGAGCAATGGAATTTTGCCTGCAAAATGTTGAATAGCAGGAATGGAGATGCCTGCTTCACTTGGTGAACAAGGGCCAGGGCCAATGACCAAATACTTCGGTTGCCATCGTTCAATATCTTCCAAAGTCACGGCATCATTACGGACTACTTTTACTTCCTGATTTAACTCGCCAAAATATTGCACGATGTTATAGGTAAAAGAGTCATAGTTGTCGATCATTAGAAGCATTTTGGATGTAAACCTCTGATTTTTATTGTGGTAATAATTAATTTATCTAATTGTTACTCACAATGTTACTCACATTAGAATTTTTGCTTAAATTTAGCGCAATTAAAAAAGCCGCTAATTTAAGCGGCTACTTTATCAGAGTTTGAGGGCTGTGTGACAACTTCATTTACATAGCTATTCAGCCAGTAACTTAGTTTTCCATCCTTATTTGGTTTTTGGATCACACCATCATTAATACGAGAATAAAGAGATGGGATTGAGATATTTAATCGCTGGGAAAACTCCCGCACATTTACTCGACGCTCATCCTTTTTTTGAATAGCTTTTTTTAGCTCTTGCATTTCATTAAAGATAGCTTGAAGCAATTCATGTTCAGCATTAGTTTTCATCAAGACACCTCCCTTAAACTTTCCATTTTCATAAAAGTGATCCAATGTGTATTTGCACGCTTACCACTTATATGTCCGAACACGGGTTTTTGATCAGTTAGTTTTAATATTTCACTCACTTTAATTTGAGTTTCATTCCATTTAAAAATCAATACACCACCATTGGCCAACACACGAAAGCATTCTGAAAAACCTTTGCGAATATCATCGCGCCAATTTTCATGAAGCTTTCCATACTTCAAAGCTAACCAACTTAAAGGGCCTGCTTTCACCAAATGGGGTGGGTCAAAGACAACTAAATTAAATTGACCATCCTTAAATGGCATATTGCGAAAATCCATCTCAATGTCCGGTGCGACTTCTAAGGAGCGCCCATCACACAAAATATGACTTTCAGTTCGAATATCCCCAAAAACAACATTCGGATTAATACGATCAAAATGCATCATGCGAGAACCACAACATGGATCTAAAACCTTAGCTGTCATGGCTTTGCTCCTGTGCTATAAATTTGTCATAAAGCTTTATTGCATGAACGATAGCGTAACAAGCCCAAACAAAGTGGTAAGTTTTAGCTGTGGTTTCGGCTTCCCAAAAATCACTTAACTCAAGACCACCAGCTTCATCTGCATCCCAAGAATTAATCTCCTCCCAGAAATCAAACTCACCGGAATGTTGATTGCTACCAATAAAACTGCTTACTGCTTCCAATGCTTGTTTTGACTTTTCTTGATCCTCTAAATCAGATAGATCCATGTCATCAAGAAAATTAACTAGATATTGCTTTACAGACTCACATGCAATTTCAGGATCAAATTCACTAACTTCACCTGCTTGTATTTTCTCAGCCCAGTAACCTATATTGATGTGATAAGCATCATCCTGACTACGGAAAAAGCCAAACATATCGTTAGTACGTTCAAAGATGAAATCACCCATATCACCCGTAAAAATTAGAAAACCTGGTCGGGTGGTGATGTTGTAGTGCATATCACTTGAGCTTGGTTTTTTAATTGTGATGTCGCGGAAAACTCCTTGATCTAAATTCACAGTTAATTGATGTGAAGCAACATCCTTTAAAAAGCTTTCCAATGTTGGATTAGTCATTACCTTGCTCCTGTGCTTCGATCATGGTAGTTTCCAATACGGCTTTAGCGCCCAACTTAACCCCGTGATAAAACCCCTTATTCAAAGCATCTTTAAAATCTTTGGACTTGCCATCCCAGCCATAAATAACTTGGCACTCCTTAAAAAGGCCGAGTCCTTGGTTGTGTACTATGGCATCAGGGTGAACCTTTTTAACCAAAACAAATCCTTCAGGCACCGCTTGGGCTTTGGTTTGCCATCCTTTTTTAAACAAATCAAATGCGAGGGCAGTGTCGCTATTTTCATAAGGGTTTTCGTAGTCACCCCATTTCTTATCTAAGCAAAAACCAATCTCATCAGCTTCGATTTCAAATGCTTCTTGAATTTGTTCATTTTCTTTCTGAATATCCATCACGCCACCTTTCTTCAAATTTTTAATTAGCACTTCTAAAATCTGCTCAGCAATCCGCTGAATTAATGGCATCGTGACTGAGTTGCCAGCCTGCATATACAGGTGGCTATCTGCAATTTCAGGCATTTTAAATACATCCATTGGGTAGCCCTGAAACGCAAAACACTCTTTAGGTGTAAGCTTACGAATCCCAAAAGCGTCACGAATTAACGGTACGTTATGACCACCTGCACCCATATTTGCTGTTAAAGTCGGGCAAACATTACTTTTATTTTCGCGCACGTACTTTCTACGCCATTGAAAAACGGTATCCGTAGACTGTATTGCAGTATCTAAAGCTGGGTAATATTTGTGATCTGGTTGATAGTAATACTTTTGATCTACCTGCCTGGTTTCTAAAAAATCATGAATAGTTTTTGTTAGTGGAATTGCTTCAGGAAACTGAAACTCGGCATGATTAGGAACAAGCGCTTCATTAAACGCCACTATAAAAATACGTTCACGATTTTGAGGCACATTGGCATGCGTCATACTATTCAGAACTTGAAAATAAACGGCATAACCTATTTCTTTTAAAGTGTTTTTAATCACTTCAAAAGTGTTACCTTTATCGTGAGAAATTAAGTTTTTAACATTTTCTAAAAAGAGAACACGAGGCTGGTGCTTTTTTGCAATATCGACAATATCAAAAAATAAGGTCCCACGAGTTTCATTAAACCCTTTTTGATTACCCGCAACAGAAAAGGCTTGACAAGGAAAACCACCACATAAAATGTCAAATTGTTCAGGAATCTTAGCTTTAGTTTCGTCTAAAGTGATGTCACCCTCAGGATATTCACCATAATTTTGAAAATATGTTTCTTTTGCATGTTGGTTCCACTCACTTGAAAAAACACAACGTCCGTCAAGATTTTGTAGTGCCATACGGAAACCACCAACACCAGCAAACAAATCTATAAATTTGAATTTCATCACGCCACCTTTGCTAAATTGTGTTGACGATGTACTTCTGCAAATTTGCACATCATTGAATTATCCAAGTCATTCACAAAAGATTTACCTTGTTTTAGCCATTGCAGACTGAATAACTTGAAACGCTCAACCAGGTAATCGTTCATTAAATAACTTGGCTGAATAGCACCGCGTTTCGCAAATATCTCGCCAGTCTTTAAACCTTTACGAACAACAACACGATCTTTCTTAATTTTGATTTCATGTCCACCACGCACACACCACTCCATGAATGCAGGGCATAGCTCATTAGGTAAACGAGAGATTGTATTTATATGCTCAACCATGGCGATGCCCCCAACTATCCACAAACTGCTTAATACAATCCTCAATCCCAAATAGATTGATATTGCGGTAACTTTTTACCCGACCGTTGTGCTGAATAATCAGCACGCGGGTAATTGCAGAATATTGGTAGCTCATGGGGTTAATGCCGCCTCTTGAGCGTCATAAGCATTGCTGATCTGGCTGATTTGAGCCTCGGTCATTTGTGCTGTAAATGGCTCAAAGCGTGACTGCATAATCTCGTTAAGGATGTCTAAATCAACAGCGCTATTGATTTCTAAAATGACAGCTTCAATAGCTTCTTCTGCGAAAGGTTGAGGGTTTAATAATTCTGCTTTACGAGCCTTATATGCACTATTGATATTAGTTTGTGCTGGTTCACCAAGATTTGCGGGAATGGTGCTGGCGATTTCTTTAAGCTCTTCAATTGATTGAGCAGCGCTAATTGCCTTTAAACACGCCTCTGTATTGAAATCAACCTCTATAGCAGTGGATTCAATCGCCGTTTCTTGCTTCTTTTTAAGGCGATCTTTTAATGAGGATGACCCTGAATTTGATTTAGTTGTGTTATTTGTTGGTGTTATGGTTTTTTCAACAGCAGGCTCAAATTCATCAACCGTATACACACCCAAAATAACATCAGGGCAGTGGAGTCGCGCCCAGCGTTTTACAGCTAAATAAGCCAATTGCTGCTTAGGATCTTGCCCCCATAGTGGCGAATTGCGTACACCAGCTTGGCTCAAAAGCAGTTCAAGAACACGCGGCTCATCCTCACCTTTAAGTTGCGCTGACACACGAATACCAAGCCCCTTTTCATCATCCATTGACCAGTCTTTTACAATTTTTACTTTTCCATTGGTGTTAACCTCTTTGAATCGCCCCAATATGCGTGACCATTCACCAAACCATTCATATTGAAGACGACCTTGCACTGGCGCTCGCGCAGTAATAACAGCATTAACTAGTTGCCCTTCATAGCCAAGCTGACCGTTTACTAGGTGTGTTTTTTGAGCCACTGCAAAAGGATTCATACCCCATTGAGTTGATTGCATAATAATTGCTAAACAATCACCCGGATTACCTTGCAAATGTTGCGGAATTGTTGAGCGAGCTGAGGCCATAAAATTGGATAGATTAACCATTTGCTGCATTGCATTGGCATCCATAACAAGATTTGCTGAGCCCATAGAAATTGTGGCTGCAGTAAGCTCTGCAGATAAATCGAAATTTTGTTCTTGAACTTGAGTATTCATAATTTTTTTACCTTTAAAATTGATTTAAGCCACACGTAAAACGCGTGTACTTGAAGTCTTTACAAATTGTTCATAGATGTCTGGGTGTGCAGCTTTTAAAGCCTTGCTATCCAGCATGTTGCGCTCTTGGTACTTGAAAGTTGCCAGACGCTTTTCTTCTTGAATAATCATTTCCGCATCTTCCATGCGGCTGCAGATTTTTAGCTTCAGAGCATCAAGCTCCTTGTCAGCATCTTTGATGGTGCTATTAAGGTCTTTATATTCAGCAATGATTTCCGCTAGATCATCATCGGCAGTAAGCGCTTGGTCAGCATTGTGATGTGACCAACGATGCAGCACATCGTCAAAAGTTGTAGGGGCGGGCGGCACATCTGCTTGAACATTTTCAAACCAAAACTTTGAGCATTCCTCTTGAAGCATTGCGAATAACTCAGCATCAAAAGCAATTTGATAGCTACGGAACTTCTGCCCACCAATTAGCACACCCAAACCGCAAAGTGATGCACCAGTAATGCCCATATACCATTGGCATTGAGTGAGGTAATAATCTGGCACTTGTTCAGATTGCTCATCGCCCCATAACTTGGCTAAGTATTGGTTTGCTGTTTTGCATTCCAGAATGCGGTCAGTTGTAAGCTTGCCGTCTTTAATGCGGACGTTGCCCGAGATTTCAGGATTGATGATGGCGCGATCAATATTCGCAATCATCCAGTCATGCTCAGGGTTGCGGATCGTTGCATTAACGCGCTGGATCTTCACACCGTTTCGTTTTGCATATTCTTTGGCAACGATATCTTCAAGCTGGTTGCCCCAATAAGCTGGCTCGCTTTCCGAATCATCCAAAGGTGCGCGGCTGGTTTTATCAAGCCACAATTGATATGGTGACTTGTATTTACTTAGACCAAGAATCGCCGCAACATCAGATCCACCAATGCCAAGGCGGCGAGATTCAAGCCAAACTTGACGAGCATTTTCAACTTCTTGCAAATTAACCTGTGTATTCACTTCAATCTCCTTGATACGCGCCAATAATGTTTTTACGCGGATAGACTTTAGGTGCAGCGATTTCAACCGTTTTAATAACAGTGGGCTTTTGATTGATTCGAGCGGCCCATTTTTGGACGTTTGCACCTGCGCCTAAATCACACCAAACACCATTAACTAAACGCTGGTTTGGTTCCACATCGCCACGAAGATGGATAATCTGGCCATCTTGCATGATGTGGTGAGTTGCCATGGTTTCGGGTTTGAGTCGAGTGTTCACAATCACCCACCAAACAAGCCAACTAAAATAGATGTGATGACAAGCCAGCAAATAAGCGCTGTCGCAATGAAAACCGCGAAGTCTTTAGCATTCGCCCAAACAATCGCCCAGCGTGAGGTGCGCATTTCGGCAGCAGTGGGGTGCTGGTAAAGCACAGGCTTTGTACAAGAATGGTTTTCAGCAAATACTGGTGTATTGCTATGTGATGCAGTTTCTTTCATAATTGATCTCGCAGTTTGCAAAGCACATCAGGAGTTAAGAGGTCTGGTGTGCTTTTTTGTTGTCTGTGAGATAAATATAAGAAAACTTAGTTTTTGTGTCAAGCTCAAATATAAGAAATATTATTTTATTTTTTAGAAAACTTATTTTTCATGCATAATAGACAAAAGAAAACCCACCGCTGGGGTGGGTTGTAGTTAGATATTTTTTTAAAACTCTAGGTGTCCTTGCCTAACAATCTTGTGCTCAAGAACCTCAATAACCTGAAACTCAGTTTTTAGTTTCCCATGAGCAAAGGTTTGTATAGTTTTTAATTTAACCTTCAAAAGGTCGCCCTTCCCAAACCTTAACTCACCAGCGTCAATTTTTCTTAAAAACCCCTCATCCAGAATAGCTGCGTTGATTGGTGAGCCACCATTATCAAATTTCCATTTATTATTATCTTTAAAAACAGCAGCCTCGATTTGCACAAATGTCTCAGTGATATTTTCACTTAAATCATTTTCAATTTCTTGATATTCAAAGTAAGTTAACTCAGACTCATCGATTGCTAGATCAGCATCCTTTTTATCACCAGTTCTGGATACAAAGAATGCGTCAATTCCATCCTTTTCTAATGGCTCCAGCATCTTGTTGAGATCGCTGACAATAGTTCGGTTTTTGTAAAGCTTTACCACTTTGCCATCAGTCTCATAGTATTCGGTCTCATTGAGATACACTTTAAGATGACCATCTTCATCAATGATTTTAGTAGGCTTCTTGCCTTTCAAGAATCTAATCAAGCCAATAAGACCTGCACCACCTACAAAACCAACAATTTCAAGAATAGCCCAAGCATTAGAGATCGCAGATGCATTATCGCTAGCAAACATATCTCGAATTTGGCTAAGAAAATGCACAACTGTATGCAACTCCATGCCAAAACTACCCGCCCTAAATGAGGCGTTCACTTTTAAATTAAGATCAGCTTTTTCCCCATTTAAAGCCTTATTGGCATTGGATAGCAGATCATTTACAGCAATCATTGCTGGCGCAAGGTCGCGAACATCCATCAAATGATGCTCTAATGCCCATCCATCATAGATTACATAAAATCGCTCAGCCATTTCCCCAACCACATCATCTTCAGCTTTATTCATATAGTATCAATCTGCGTTCATAGTTTCATTATATGTTTGATATCAGCTCGACATTAGGTGTCGCGAACTTTTCCTTTTGTTGCTAAGCCACATATAGCGGCTTTTATTTTTAATTCATTCTTGATCTACGCTTAGCACGATACGTATAGCGAATACAGTCAATAACTTGACCAACAAAATGACAGTCTTCATCAAGTGCAATGATATTTGGCTTAAATTCTGGGTTTAGTGCCTGCAGATAGCGTGAGCCGTCAGTTTCAATCACTAGCTTTTTAAATGTGGCATCATCAAATTTTCTTACAACAATCATGTCACCAGACTGCATATCACTGTAATAAACATCTGGATCAACAAGAATATAATCACCCTCAAGAAATTCAGGGTTATTGCTAACACCCTGTACTTTTAAATAAAAACAGTTTGTGCATTCATCGGGAAGAGGAAGCCATTCCTCCACTTGCGACATATCAATAGACTGAACATTAGTGAATGTACCCGCCTGAACCCATGAAAGGACAGGAGCCATGCGTGGTGCCACAGGAACCACATTAGACTGCTCTTTTTGCATGGCGCTAGGATCACCCTTGCCAGTCAGTATGTATTCAGTCGTTACCCCAAAATGATTTGCCATTGCCTCTAATGATCCCGCTTTGGGCAAATAACTATCTTTTTCCCACTCAGTTACAGCAGGCGAACTCACTCCAGCAATCTTTGCTAATTGCACTTGAGTTAATTTTTTCGAACGTCTAAGCGCACGTATGCGCTGACCAGTAGTTTGTTTTTCCATATAAGTTATCTTACATATTGCTTTTATAAGTTTTCTTTGATTAAATACTAAGAAATCTTACTTTTAGGGTGATATTAATGACCAGACAAGAGGCTTTAGCGCTACTCAAGGTTAATGGTGTTGAGTTGGCTAGCCTACTTGGTATTAAGCCTTCTGCTGTTTACCAATGGCCTGAAAACAAAATTCCACTCGCTCGTGAGTACCAGATTCGCGATTTAGCAAAAGGCAAAGAGCCTTTAAAACGACAATCAGTACAGGTGAATTTATGAGCCTTGAAAAGAAATCTACGCATGTTCGCTTATCTCCAGAGAACCATGAGCGTGCAAAAGTTCTCTCAAATATCAAAGGAAAGGATTTAGCCCAATACCTTGCATATTTACTTGAAAAAGAAATTGCTGGTGAGTGGCATGTCCTTAATTTACAAGCAAAATCATTTGAGCGCTTGGGAGTCGCAGCTTTGTTGCGGGATCTAAGTACGGAAGTCGAGTTTCTAGAGGGATCGGAAGGGATTCACAGGGATTTAGACAAAGAAAAAGCCTGATGGTTCAGATCAGGCTTTTAGTAATTCAAAACCGAGCTGGAGTTGAACATGAGATCAAATTTAACACAACAACCATGCGCCGACAAGTGCACGGAATTTAAAGAAGAGCAGTGCAAAAACTGCTTGGTGCAGCAACCTGAATTAACCATCGGTCAAGTGATTGATGAGGCGTTTAACGAAGTGTTTGGGGAGGACGAGGAGTGAACGATAACTTAGCTCACAAGCTACCCGAACCAAAAGGCGAAATGGTTCAGTTTCCAAAGAAAGAGCGACAAGTTATGTCGGATAGCAAGTTTAACTATGTAACTGGTATTCGAGACATACCAATGGAAAAGACAACTAAGCATGTAGCCATCACCCTAGCAACGTATGCGGACTACAACACTGGCATTTGTTATCCAACAATTAAAACTCTAATGGCCGCTACTGGTTTATCAAATCGTGCCGTTTGTTTGCATTTAGGCAAGCTTGAAGAACTCGGGTTTATTGTTTCAAGAAAGGCAGATGGTCGTAACTCAAAGTACAAATTCATTGCTGAAAATATTCAAAAAGCAGTGACGGAGAGTCACCACGCAAGTAAGTCAAGCAGTGACTTTGACGACATAGAAGCAGTGACTCTGACGCATGAAGCAGTGACCATGACAACACAAAGCAGTGACGCAGGGTCACACAAACAATCATTAACTACCAATAACAACCAAATTAACTCACACACAGGGGAAAAGGCGCATGAAAATTTTGATCAAGAGGATTCTTGGAAACCAAATCTGAACTTTCTAAAAACAATCCTGTTTCAAACAAAATTCAGCAATCGAGCAGAAGAAATTATTTCACTTGCTGATTTCAATTTTCACTTGGGTAATTTCAATGCTCACTGGGAAAACAAAATCGATCTCACTGAAAACCAAAAAACAAGAAAATTTGCAGCTTGGCTGATTCAGGAATTTGAGAAGCAGTTGAATAAGATTGATCGTGCTGAAAAGCAAAAAACAGGCTATCAACCCAAACCAAAAGTGCAGCAAGTCCCATTGATCGGCTCAAACAAGCGCAGAGCAGAACGCACTGTAAACACAATTGACGCTTTGGAGATGAAAAATGTTTGAGTCGGCTTTTCCAAAAAACTGGGCGGAAGAAATCATTTCTCGGATGCAGCGATATTACAGAGCCAAGTTCTCAGCAACCTTTCCAATGATTGAGGGTCAAACAGCAGAGCAGTATGAGGATGATCTGATTGCAACCGCATGTGAGGTATTTGAGGGCTTATCACCTGATGACATCAAGCGCGGATTGACTCGGATGAAGCGTTCAACATTCTGCCCAACCTTTCCAGAATTTGCAGGATGGTGCGAACCAAAGACCGATGACTGGCTCGGCTCACATGAAGCATGGGCGATTGCTGAAAAGTCGATTGGCTTCGATGGTCAAGAGCTGACAGTGATTTGGACTGAACAAATGGCTCAAGCATTCAGTCGTTGTGAAGACTTGGTTAAGACTGGTGATAAGTACCAACGTGCTGAGGCGAAGAAAATCTTTTGTGATGCGTATGACCGCCTTGTGATTCAAGCCAAAGATCAGGGATTAAAGCCGATTTATGTCACCTCGCTTGGTACAGACAAAGATCAAGCGGTTGCTGCAATCAAACAAGCCGAAGTTGATGGGTTTTTAACTGCTCCAGTTGCTCAAGCTCAACTTGAACACAAGCAGACTAAAGCTGAAATCCAAAGCGACACATTGAAGTACAAGACTGTGGCTCAAGAAGCCTTGGCGAAAATCAAAGATTTGATTAAGCCAAATGTGAACAAGATGACCGAGGAGGTGAAAGAGCCTCAGCCTTGGGAATCTTACGAGATGCAGCACGTTGATCCGTTTGACAACTTTGATGAATACAAAGCGGCTTTGCAGGCTGAGCAAAAACCATTGCCGAATGCGGTGCGTTTTATGGATAAGCAAGTAGGGGGTGGGGTGTGAATGATTACCTAGAAATGAATCTTGAGCAGCTTCAAAAAGAACATGCCGAGCTTCTTGCTTTTAATGAAAATTTGGATCGTGAGCGTAATGGGTATCGCAAAGATGCTCAAAAGTACGCCAAGAAAGTTCAAATGATTGCAAGCCTGTTTGTTGTACCAGGTGATGATCCTGAATTAACGCTTAAGGCCATTAAGACGATTGTGGAGCAAGTAGGGGGTGGGGTGTGAAGGATCAGCATGATAATAAGACCGTGGATTGGCTAGAAGTGACCATGCCGCTTGAAGTTGCACAAGCAGCACTGGCTGCGATGAACAAAGTGTTTCTGGATTGGGATGTGCTGAATGAGAAGCCAGCAGAGTTTTTAAAGCACATGCAGGATTTGACGTATTACGTGGAGCAAGTAGGAGGTGCTGCATGAACAGACTCGAATATTTATCACAGTTCAGTAATGCGGTGCTTAGTCCTGAATTGAATTGCGATCCAAATAACATGCTTCGGGCAAAGTCTGCGGGTAGAGCGATGTTTGAAAATTTGGCTGTGACGCAAGTAGGTCAAGAAGAAAAAGAATTTCGAAAAATGTGGTGTAAGGAGCAGCTTGGGTTGATCGGTGAATTTGGTGCGGTGTTAGGAGGTGCAGCATGAACGAAATCCTTCAACAAAGAATTGAATCAGTACAAGTTGGCAAAAACATAACTCACGCTCAGATTGAAGCTAAACGCAGTCTACGTGATCGACTAGAGCGTGACTTAGAAGACTTTCTTGCAAGTGGCGGAAAAACTCAAGTGCTCCCAGTTGGCTTCACTCATTTCAAAGATGGACTCATTCCTCAAAGAAAGACTCGTACAATTAGTGAAAAAGAGCGTCTTGAAAAAGAAAAGTTAATCGAAGCTAAGAATCAGGAAATTAGAGAATACAAAGAAGCGATCAAGGCTCAACGTCGTTTGTTAGCAAAAAATAAGCGTGATGCTCAAATCAAAGAGCAGGTTGCGGTATTGGGTCGATTTACAAATAAACATCCATCCAAAGATGACTTTAAACGATTAGCAGAATTGACAGGGTATCAAACTCGACATTTGCGAGATGCCGCCAAAGGTCACACGAAACTTGGCTGTGAAAAATGGGTTTTAGTGAAGAAGGTTATTAAGAATTTTAAAGTTGGGGTGAAGGGATGAAAAAACGCAATAAGAAATATAACCCGAATAAGTTGGTCAATCTGTATCGAAATGAATTGGCTAAAACTTATGAGCTTTGGTCATCTTTTGATGATGTTGAATTGACCGAAGCATCAAACAGATTGAAAGCCGCTGGTGTGTCAAAAAAACAGGTTATCGAGGGCATGTATGAGTATTTCGATGGTGATCTTGTTGTGCCAATTTTGTGGGATTTGATGGTGGACGACACTGCGTTTTTTGTGGGTATGGACTCGTATTACTACCACAATGACGACCCAGCAGACATTCAAACGTCAGCAGTACAGTTTGATGTTCCTGCTATGACTTACGACCAATTCAAGCTTGGTGGTAGCGATAAAAAAGTGATGAATGAACACGGTTTTAAGCGTAGATGGAAAGGCCTGGAGAAAGAAACCGATGATGTGCATAAGCCATTTTTAGATAAGGGTTACAAGCTGTTTAAGTGCATGTGCTACATGAAAGCAGATGTGAAATTTAAAGATTTTGAGTCTTACAGCAAGTTTAAAGCAGAGCGTGTGAGTCGTGGAATGCGCAGAAAATATCGTTTACAGGAGTTGGCAGCATGACCGACTTAAAAAAACTACGCGACAAATTGAATGGTACTGAGTTGATGGCACCGGATGAAAATGAAGAAATGCTGATTGAAGAGTGGAATCGGGTGCATGCGGAGTTGGAAGCATTGAAGGCTGAAGATGAACGGAATTATGTGGAGTGTCGTGGATGAGTGAGCAGGGTCAAAAGTTTGACAAAAATAAGCCGAGAATGTCGCTGCTTCCAAAAGGCGCTCTAAACGCTGTAATTCGAGTTTTAGAGTTTGGTGCTACCAAGTATCAGGAGAACAACTGGAAGCATGTTCCTGACGCTAAGGTGCGATATTACGATGCAATGCAACGCCACATAGACGCTTGGTGGCATGGTGAGCAGAAAGACCCTGAAACAGGAGAGCATCATTTAGCCCATGCGATTTGTTGCGGGATGTTCCTGTGGTGGTTTGATGAAGAAGCCCTGCGAGATGCCAATGACTAAATACAACAACAAGAAGGTGGTGCTTAACGGCATCACTTTCGATAGTCAGAAAGAGGCAAGACGCTATCGGGATTTATCACTGTTGGAGCGGACAGGAGAGATTAAGGATTTAGAACTGCAAAAGGCTTTCATTTTGGCCGAGTCGGTCAAGTTTGAAAGTGAGTCAAGACGCAAGCCAGCAGTGAAGTATGTCGCAGATTTTGTTTATCGGGAAAAAGGGCAACTGGTTGTTGAGGATGTCAAAAGCAAAATGACGCGGAGCTTGCCAGTTTACCGCTTGAAAAAACACTTGATGAAGTCAGTACACGGTTTAGAGATTAGAGAAGTTTGAGGAAATAGGGATGAATGCAGCAACAGAGAAATTTAAGCAATTTGAATGGTTGACACATGGCATCACGGCTAAGTCACCAAACTTTGAGCCACAAGCGCATGGCACTGGGGAGAAGCCTTTGAATTATGAAGATCGTTTGGGTGCGATTGCGAGTATGGAGACGCAATTAGAAAAATCCGTAACGTCAGTAATTATTTTTGGGCTAAAGTCAGAAATTGATTATCGGTGTGTTCAATCCCATCTTGCTGCAATTATGCAAAGCAATGCGCTTACTGATGGGCGTAGAGAACCAGAGAAAATCAAAATTTCCGAATTGGCAGATTTGATGGCGCGTATGGTAATTGATTTTTCATTAAACCCAGAATTGGAAGCGAATTTTACAAAGCAAGGTCGATTGTATTATGCAGGTATACGCTCATGGCAGATGACATTGAAAGCGTATGATTGCACGTGGAAGCAATACGAAAACTTGATGGTAATTGCGCTTGAGTCAGCTATTGATAGTGCCGCAAAAGCAATCGAAGCATATCGTAAAAAAACTTACAAAGAGTCGAAAAATTAATGCTAGGAAAATTTTACTGACTAAGCTATAGTTTCACTATACTGGTCGTATTACGCAGTTTCTGACCATGACTAAATTAAGCTCGTCAAATGGTGGGCTTTTTTATTGCCTGAAATATGACAAAAGTTTTGACAAATATTTAATTAATCAAAAAGCAATACATTGAAAATAAATAGAAATATTCTGACATTTTCACTGACACAAAGAATCAGTCAAAAAAGGAGATCCACATGCTCCAATTCCTAAAACGCCTATTCTGCTTTCATCACTACGATTACGAGTCTGATATTTTTATTCAGGTGGAATGTCGTAAGTGTGGAAAGGTTAAAATAGATTAGCCATATAGCGAACTATCATTAAAAAATCCTTTTTTGTTCGCTATATAGCGAATTCGCCGAACGTATTGCGGCAATCAAAGCCCCTTGCATTCTAGATGTTGAGGGGTTTTTCTTTTCTTATTGGTGGTAGATATGCGATTAGGTCGAATGGTTGTTGCTGCAATGCTAGGTACGGCATTTGTGGAATACTCACGCTCATGTGGTGGTGATTGGGACTCAATCTTGTGGGGTGAGCCACAATCAAACAAATCAAAGCCTAATCGTGTAAGTCAGAAGAAGCGCCGTTTATATATGCGTCAAGGGCGCAAGTAGGTGATCATGGTTGATCGAGTAGATGCATCCAAAAATTTAGAACTACTTAAAACAAACCAAGCTCGCTTGATGAACTACAACCATTTGTATTCAAGCTACGCATTTCGCCAAGACTGTGGTGCTGAGTTAAGAAAGATTGGTAAGCAGATCGCAAGCATAGAAGAATTACTTCATGAGAAGCCCAAAACGACTCGCTGAAATTAGGAAACTGCCGTGTGTGCGTTGTGGTAATCCAAACTCACAAGCTGCTCATTCAAATTCAGCTAAGCATGGTAAGGGTAGAGGGATCAAGGCTAGTGACGCCTTTGTAATCCCCTTATGTGCAATTTGTCATGCTGCGTTTGATCGGTTTGAATTAGGCAATCGGGCCGAGAGTGAAGCCGTGTTTGAGAAGTGGTTGGTGAGAGTGAATCGGATGTTGGTGATGGAAGATAGAGAGGTGTTTTGATGGGAACCAAGGCAAGCAAAGCAAAAGTTATCGAAAAGGCATATGAGTTTGCCGAAAAGATTATTACTGAAAACGAATACATAATTAAGCACACAGCCAATGCTGAAGTTGGTGCTAGAGCTGCGGATCGGATTGACCTAGCCAAGTCTTTCAAGCTTCTTTTGTCAGAAACACATGAAGATATAATAAAGCTTGAAAATTATGGTAATGATGATTATCGTGGTTAAACACCACATCATGGGACTAATGTGAAAAGTCTTTAGTTTTACTATTGTCTTTAGTCTTGAATTGCAAAGCCTGTCATTAAGTTGATGGGCTTTTTTAATGTGTGAGAGAAATGCAAAAACTCGAACCTGCAACATTCGTCATTAAGTCATTTGAAGAAGTAGGTAAAGCAATTGCCTACATGCATAGACATCATGCGAATGCGTTAAGTGATGGCAAGCCTTTAGTCGTTCGGATCAATCAAAAAGAAGATGACCGCAGTAAAGCGCAGAACCGCCTTTATTGGATGTGGATGAACCAGTGGTCCAAGCGTCAGGGCACCGATAAAGACACAGAGCATTTGTATTTTAAGAAACAATTCTTAGCGCGTATTTATCATCGTGATGATGTTGGTCAATACAGAAACACATTTGCAGCAGTAAAGGTTTTGAAAGATCAAAAGCACCCAATGTATCAGCAAGTGGCGGATGGATTAAATGAATTGATTAGCACCACAGATGCAAGTGTGGATCAGTTCACTGAGTATCTGAATGACATACATGCGTTCTGTAATAAACATGGGTGTTGGTTGAATACGCCAGATGATCTTAAATATGTGATGGAGTAAAGATATGGCATGTGAAGGTTGTGAACAACGCAGACAGAAACTAAAGGCTTTAATAAATGACTCAGCAAAATCAATTTCAAACGCAATTGCTCGACTTACTAACCGAAGTCATAAAGCAGAACAACCAAGTGTTGCAACAGAACAGTCAGCTGATTCAGATAGTGGTGACACAGAGCAGTCAGATACAGGAATTGTTGCTCCAGTTAAATCCCGACGAGGACGAGCCAAGTCGACATGAGTACCTTGACTCATGAAACTCCCAAGACTTCAAACAAAACTGCAGGCGATGAAACCCAAGCAGCCAAGACTTGAACCCAAAAAGAATTGGGGAAGTGGTCGAGGTGGTAGACCGTGGCGCAGACTGAAGCAGAAGATCCACACTCGTGATGAGTGGACATGCCAGTGCTGTGGTCGTGTGACTATGGAGCTTGAGTTGGATCACATCAAGAACAAGGCGCAAGGCGGAACGGATGATGAATCAAACCTTCAGTCGTTGTGTGTGCCGTGTCATAAAGAGAAGACTCAAAAGGAAAGCAGGCTATGAGTGAATTAAAACTAAGCCTAGAACAAATAGATGCTGATGCAGCATTAATTATAGTTCGTCTTGATAGCACCCGCTATCCAACGGTAGCGCAGGTTGAACACTTAAAAGAACATTTACAACGCGTATCTATAGAGATTGGTAAGCCTGTAATGGTGGTTGGTCACGGGCAAAGCATTGAACAACTAAATGATGAACAATTGAGAGGTCTGGGTCTTCAGCGCATAAGCTAGGCATGGGGGGAGGTAAAAAGTTCAAAAGGCCAAGCCAGCGGACACCGCGCCCGATCTCATTTATAAAAAAATTTCCCTTTTCAGCAAAAGTTAAAGCGAAAAGTTAAAGGTTAACTAATGGCACTAAGCGAAAAAATGAAAAAGTTTGCTCAGGCCGTTGTTGACGGCTTAAGCAACAAAGAAGCTGCAATTTCAGCAGGTTATGCAGAAAAGACAGCATCCCAACAAGGCTCTAAATTAAGAAAAGATCCTGAAATTTCTGTCTACATCGAGAAGTTAAAGGCCGATAAAGAAGGCCGAAATTTAACTGCTGAAAAACCGAAAGTTAAACCGAGAGAAACATCGAGCTATGAGGATGAAGATCCACTTGAGGATCAATTTACTACCAATGACCCACTCGAATTTCTAATCAACGTCATGAAAAACGGTGGCAATGAGATGATGCTTCGGGTGAATGCTGCCCGAGCTGCACTCCCATACGTACACGGCAAGGTTGCTGAGAAAGGCAAAAAAGAAACCAAAGCCGATGAAGCCAAAAAAGCCACTCAAGGCGGAAAGTTTGGAACATTAGGCTCGCAACTAAGAAGTTAATTTAAATAGAAAAGGAAAAATGCATGTCAAACGAAAAACAAATTGAACAAGAAATTCAAGATAAGGGTTTAAATGCTCCACGTCTAACACCTGATCATATTGATTCAAAAATTAAAGCTATTCGTTATTTAACTGGTGATGTAGCTCCAGCTTTTGCGCATGAAGATTATTTTGCGAAGGAAGACAAAGGCACACCTTGCTTAACAATCTGTATTTTAACTTTAGAAAATGGTTTCACAGTTACAGGTGAATCTGCATGCGCGAGTCCTGAAAACTTTGACAAGCTGATCGGGCAAAAAATTGCGTATGAAAATGCACGCAATAAAATCTGGCAGTTAGAAGGTTACTTGCTTAAGGAAAAACTACACCAAGCTGAGTTAGATAAACAGTTTTAATTTAAGCCACCTTTGGGTGGTTTTTTAATGAGTTAAATTTATGTCAGCGATGCTCCCAGAATGGACAACCTCCTGCCCAGACTGGGAGGAACGTATTGTCGCTAAAAAGTCACTCATGCCATGTGAGCCGCTTTTTCCTGAAGTGGCGGACGTAGCAGAGCGGATTTTTAGAGAATTAATTTTGGTGGATGTGATGGGCAGCCCCAAAATGGGCGATGTTACATTGCCTTGGGTGATTGAATTCGTCCGAGCTATCTTTGGCGCTTACAATCCTGAATCAAAACGCAGATTAATTCGTGAATTTTTCTTACTGATTTCGAAGAAAAATACGAAGTCTACGATTGCAGCGGGCATCATGCTTATTGCATTGATTCTCAATGAGCGTCTATCTGCGGAATTAATCATTCTTGCGCCTACAAAAGAAGTCGCTGACAACTCATTTAATCCGATCCGAGACTTTATTCGGGCTGATGAAGAGCTCAGTGAATTAATTAATATTTCAGAACATACAAAAACTGTGACTCATTTGGGTACAGGCACGGTTCTAAAAGTAATTGCTGCGGAAAGTAATGCTGCTGCAGGTAAGAAAGCATCGATCATTCTTTTTGATGAGATTTGGTTGTTTGGTAAGAAAGCCCATGCTGAAAGTATGTTTCGTGAAGCAAAAGGCGGCTTGGCATCACGTCCTGAAGGCTGTGTTATCTATCTTTCAACCATGTCGGATGAACAGCCGTGCGGTGTTTTTAAAAGCCTGCTTGATTATGCACGTGATGTACGTGACGGCATCAAAGAAGATAAGCAGTTTTTACCACTGATATATGAGTTCCCGAAGCATCTTATTGAAAGTGGTGAGCACTTAAAGCCCGAAAACTTTTACATCACCAATCCAAACTTGGGTGCATCGGTTGATCTTGAATACTTAATTTCAGAATTCAACAAAGTTAAGGATGCGGGTGAGGAATCGTTACGTGATTTCTTGGCCAAACACTTAAACATCGAGATTGGCCTAAACCTCCGTGCTAACCGTTGGGCTGGCGCTGAATATTGGTTACAGCAGGCAAGGGAAACTATCACACTTGAGCGATTGATTGAGAAATCAGACGTAATCACGCTTGGCGTGGATGGAGGTGGCCTTGATGACTTGCTTGGATTTAGCTGTCTAGGTCGCTTGAAAGGAAACGCTCGTATTTGGTGGTTATGGAATCATGCCTGGTGCAATAAAACTGCTGTCGAGAGGCGTAAAGAGAATGCGCCCAAGTATGCAGATTATGAACGTGAAGGCAGCCTAACTATTGTTGATAGAGTGGGAGACGACATAGACCAACTCGCAGCGATTGCAAAACAAGTTTTTGACTCAGGAAAGCTCGACAAAGTTGGACTCGATCCTCTTGGCTTGGGTGGTCTACTGGATGGCTTACTTGACGCTGGCATTCCTGAAGACAAGCTCACTGCCGTACCTCAAGGTTTTAAATTAATGGGGTACATCCTCACCACAGAACGCAAATTAGCAGAAGGCAATCTTTACCATGCAGGGCAAGGCCTTATGTCGTGGTGTGTTGGTAATGCGCGTGCAGTCGTGAAAGGCAACGGCATGATGATCAGCAAACAGGAATCGGGCGTGGGTAAGATCGATCCATTGATTGCTACGTTTAACGCCGTGGCACTTATGAGTCTGGCACCGGAAGTTAAAAACTATGACATTGACGGATATTTAGAGGACATCGTGATAGCATGAGCGACTTACAAGACACGGGATTCTGGTCTCGCTTCTGGTCACGATTGACTGGAAAAACACAATTAAAAAAGGGCGATACTTCGTATCCGTTTGATAGCTACATGTCTTCTGGCGGAGCAATTGTTAGTCCAGAAACAGCCTTGAAGTTGTCTGCAGTATGGGCATGTGTGAAATTGCGGGCAGAAACGATTTCGACACTGCCGTTACATTTGTACGATACAGATAAAAAACTCGCAAAAGACCATGATTTATACAGAATCTTACATGATTCACCCAATGCGGATATGTGCGCCAGTGAGTTTTGGCAGATTCAGTCAGCGTGCTTGGATTTATGGGGCAATGCGTATAGCTACATTACTCGCCGCAATAATCGCAATGTTATCTCATTAGAGCCACTATTCCCTAGTGAAATGGTTAAAAAGCGGCTGAAAGATGGAAGCTTTGAATACCATTACACGGAAAACGGCAAAGTTAAAATCTATACCGATGATGAAATTCTGCATTTTAAGGGTTTTACCTTGGATGGATATGTGGGGTTGTCGGCAATTCAATTCTTTGCTCAGACGATAGGCATGCAGTTTGATGCTAATAATCAGGCTCAAGATTGGTTCAAGAATGGCTTAAAGGTTGGTGGTTTTCTTGAAACTGGTGAAAAGACTCTGACTGATGAGCAGCGTGCAAAAATGCGCAAAGGTTTGTCTAGTTTTAGTCTTCCTGAGAATGCTGGGAAATACATGATTCTTGAGGCTGGTATGAAAGTAGCCAGCGCTTCAAATATTCGTATTAATCCGGTTGATGCTCAGCTTCTTGAAAGTCGTTATTTTGGTATTGAGGAAATTTGCCGGGCTTTTGGTGTTCCACCGCAACTGATCGGACACACAAACAAAGCCAGCTCATGGGCATCAAGCCTTGAGCAAACCAATCAGGGATTCCTTACTTATTCACTGAATCCGCAACTGGTTCGATATGAGCAGACAATCGCTCGGAAGTTGTTATTGCCACAAGATAAATACAAATATCGACCTAAGTTTGCAGTTGATGGCCTACTGCGCGCCAATAATGCTGCAAGAGCTGATTTCTACGTGAAAATGACTCAGAACGGTTTATATACCCGCAATGAAGTGCGAGAGCTTGAGGATATGCCAAGGGCTGATGATCCAACCGCAGATCAGTTGATGGTTCAAATGCAAATGGTTCCATTGGGCACCGATAAAGGTGAAAAGAATGATTAGAAAAAGTTTTAATTTAAATATTAAAGCCGTCCAAGAGGACGGTTTTTTTTCGGGCTATGGTGCGGTTTTTGGCAATGTTGACTGGTACAACGACGTAATTCTTCCAGGAGCATTTGCTAAATCTTTAGAAAAATGGGCTGAGAAAAACAAGATGCCCCCTGTTTTGTGGAATCACAACGATGGTGAACCAATCGGAGTGTACACAAACATCTATGAAGATGAAAAAGGGCTTTTTGTTGAAGGTCGATTGCTAATTGATGATGTGCCAAGAGCAAAATCTACGCATGCGTTGCTAAAAGCTGGTGCCATTGATGGTTTAAGTATTGGTTACAAAACCAAGAAGGCCAACCAACAAACCAACGGTATCCGAGAGTTAATCGAGCTTGACCTAGGCGAGATTTCAATTGTGACCATGCCTGCCAATGAAGAAAGCCTCATTACTTCTGTGAAATCCAAATTAGAAGATGGCGAACTGCCAACATTACCTGAATTCGAAAAGTTCCTGAGAGAGTCAGGCTTTTCTAAATCGCAAGCCACTGCAATCGCTGGCAAGGGTTTGCGTCATCTTTTGAGCGAGTCTGAAGATGAAAAGCTCCAAGCGAAATCAATTTTTAATGCTCTTAATATTTTAAAAGGAAGTCAAAATGACTGATCAAAATTTAGAACAACTCGCTCAAGAGTTTAAAAAACAAGTCGATGAAGTTAAAGGCATCGCTGAAGACTTCAAAGGCAAGCGTGAACATGGCGACAAAATTGCCGAAGGTGCTAAGCAGGCAGCGGATGAAGCGATTACCAAGCTGAATGATTTAAAAGCTCGCGTGGATGAAGTTGAGCAGAAAGCTGCCCGTCGTCCGCATGAAGGTAATGAAGAGGTTAAATCTCTTGGTCGTCAATTTGTGGAATCTGATCAGTTTAAATCACTGGTTGGTTCAGCTGGACAGCGCGGTAAAGCAAACCTTGAGATTAAGGCTACTATCACTTCAGCAACAACTGATGCTGCTGGCTCGGCTGGTGATCTGGTTCAGACTACCCGCATTCCAGGCATTATTGCACCGCCTGACCGCAAGCTCACAATCCGTGACCTGTTGATGCAGGGCCGCATGGACGGTAACGCGCTTGAATACGTTCAAGAAACTGGTTTTGTGAATGCTGCTGGTATGGTGGCTGAAGGTGCATTAAAGCCGCAGTCTGACATTAAATTTGACCTGAAATCGACTACTGCAAAAGTTATCGCTCACTACATGAAGGCATCACGCCAAATTCTTGATGATGCATCGCAATTGCAGTCTTATATCGATGGTCGCTTGCGCTATGGTCTTGCTTTCAAAGAAGAGCAGCAAATCCTGAACGGTGACGGCACTGGTCAAAACTTGCTTGGTATTATTCCGCAAGCCACCGGATATGTGCGCCCCGCAGGTGTATCCACTACCGCAGAAAGCAAAATTGACACCCTGCGCTTCGCAATGCTTCAGGCAATTCTTGCTGAATACCCTGCAAGCGGCCATGTGCTAAACCCGATTGACTGGGCTGCAATTGAAACTCTGAAAGACACATCTGGTCAGTACATCATCGGCAATCCACAAGGCAATCTAAACCCAACTCTGTGGGGGCTTCCGGTTGCAGAAACACAAGCGATTGCCGCAGGTAAATTCCTAACCGGTGCATTCTCAATGGGTGCTCAAATCTTTGACCGCTGGGCTTCACGTGTTGAAGTGGCAACTGAGAACGAAGACGACTTTGTTAAAAACTTGGTGACTATTCTTGCGGAAGAGCGTCTGGCATTGGCGGTTTATCGTCCAGAAGCGTTTATCTATGGTGATATTACCCCAGCAGTTTCTGGCGGTTAATGCCAAATCTAATAAGGGCCAAATTGCTGGCCCTTATTTATTAGGAGATAGTCATGACTGAGTACGATGTTAAGCGCGAGCATTATGGCGATAAGTATTACCAGACTGGTGATAAGCGCACAGCAAATCCAGCGGATGTAAAACACTTAGTTGATAAGGGTGTTTTAGTTGAATCTGTTGAAGAACCAAAACCAAAAACAACCAAAACCACAGCAAAACAGGCCAAACCAGAATGATTGATCTCGCAAAAGCCAAGTTGCATTGTCGTGTAGATCATGATGATGAAGATACTTTGATGCAGGCATATATCGATGCTGCCAATGAGCAAATTCAAATAAACCTAGATCGTAAAGTTATCGCAACCGAGGCTGAGCGAGTAAATGAAAATGATCTGGTTGATAACAAGGCTTTAGATGCTGCACGGCTTCTCTTCGTGGCACATCTTTATGCCAATCGGGAAGCCACCACTCAGGCAACGATTGAATTGCCTTTAGGGTACTGGTCCTTAATCCAGCCTTACCGGAATATGGGGGTGTGATTTGTCACAGAATGCTGGCGAACTCCGCCATCGAATCAAAGTTCAAAAACTCACATCTGGTAAAGATGAAGATGGCTATCCAACCCCTGAGCAATGGGTAGATTTCATGCCTTTATGGGCAAAAGTCACTCATTTATCAGGTAAGGACCTAATTGCAGCACAAGCAAGTAATTCTAAAATCGTTGCACGTGTAAAGATCCGCTATCGAGAAGATATCGACACCACAATGCGCGTGATTTACAAAGGCAAAACCTACGCTATTGATAGCCAAGCTCTTGAAGATACAAACACAGGCTATGAGTCGGTAACGTTCTTGCTTTCAAACATTTGAGGTTCTTATGTCGTTAGATGTGAACTTTCATGGAGCTGATGAGCTGAGTCGTAAGCTTACGAAGCTAGCAAATGCAAAAGTAGCAAAGCGAATTGCACGTAAAGCAGCACGCCAAGCAATGAACATTGTCCGTGACGCAGCTCGAGCAAATGCTAAGGCGATCGATGATCCAGAATCATCAGAAAAGATTTGGAAAAATATCGCAGTATCTGGTGGTAAAACGCGAAGCCAAAATGAAATTGTGATGCGTGTTGGTGTACGTGGCGGTGCATCGTTTAGCAATCCAGTACCACCTAATTTGAGTGGAGGTGATACACGCCATTGGCGATTTAAAGAATTTCCTACAGCCAACTCAATGGGAACACCATTCTTGCGACCAGCACTTATTAATAATGTTCAAGAGGCCACAAACAAGTTTTCTAATGTGTTTGGTGCTGAATTAGATAAGGAACTAGCTAAATGACAGCCCCAATTGCTCGAACGATTAAAGCCGATACATATTTAGCACCAATATTCGGAGATCGAATATTTCTGAGCGTAGCGGATAAATGCACCACAACGCCGTATTTGGTATTTAGTAGTATTGGCTCAGCACCCGAAAACACAATTGATTGCGGTGCGGTTGATGAAAATGACACATATCAAATGGTGATTTGGCATTCAAACCCCAAAGAAGCTGAAGCACTGCGTTTGAAAGTGCGCACTCTGCTTGAAAAAGCAGGGTTTTATTACAACGGAAAGCATCCCGATAGTATCGATACTGAGACTAAATTACACGGTCGAGGTTGGGATATGAATTGGTGGGCTGAAACTTAATTTAAATACCTTAAAAAGCAAAAAGCCCGTGACTCGTAATCATGGGCTTTTTTGTGTTCACAACCTTGATGCAGAAGGAAGCAAACCATAAATGAATTTTAACATCGGGGACTGGATAGTGAAAGCACTAGAACTCGTACAGCAACATAAATCGGTAAGAATTTTTTGTTATTGGGTTTTGATGATCATTGCTTTGTTTCCATTAGCAAAAGTCATTGAGGCAACAGCAAAGCTAGTAACAGCGATTCAATAAAACCAATTTTTTACACAGCACCCAATCGGGTGCTTTTTTTATGCCAAAAAATTGAGGAGTAGCTACTCATGGCACATGTTAAAGCGCAAGGTACACAAGTATTTGCGGTAGTAGATGGCGCAGTGGTTCGTTTCACTTGCCCTAAAGCATTTTCATTCGGGGAGGATTCATTCTCCAAGATTGATTCAACTTGTCTAGACTCGGACACTAAAGACTATGAGCGCGGTCTGCGTGATCCCGGTGAAGGTTCCATTCAAATTGATCTTGACGATACAAACACAAGCCATTTAAAACTAATTGCGCTTGCTGATTCGGGTGAAAAGGTGAAGTGGCATGTAGGTTCAAGCCATTCTAAGACTGCACCAACTTATGAGGCGGTTGCAGGTATCGACCTGCCAGAAGATCGTATTTGGTGGTCATTTGAAGGCTATATCAACCCAGCCGCACCAACGATTGAGCAAGACGCTTTAGTTAGTTATACATTCACACTTGTTCGTACTTCAGCAGTCGTAACAACTCCACGAGTGGTGACTCCATAATGGCTAAATTAAATCTAAATGAAATCATCCAAGGCTCTTTGGTAAATTCAACCCATCCAAAGACTATTGAATTTAAGCACAATGGGAAAACTGAAACAGTCGATATTGTGATTAAACAATTGCCTTATGCTGTGACTGAGCCGCTATTTACTCGCTTAAATAAAGGTGAAGATGTTGTTTCTGATTGGATTGCTGCCGCCTTGGTGGATGATGATGGGAAAACATACTTAACCAAAAAACAGGTTGCTGCCAACTTCACTCAAGCTCTTGCTGCTGCTGTGTTCAATACAATTCTAGGTATCGAAAAAGCCCCGCAAGATGATGAGGGAAAGTCCGATTAACGCCAGATGATGAATTCTGGTGTGAATTGGTTCTTAGTGGGATTGGTGGTTGCACAATCGCTGAAGCTAAATCCAACATAACTAATGCTGAGGTTTCTCAATGGGTTGCGTTTAGAAATAAACGCGGCTCTCTTTTCATTGGTCGGCGTATTGAGCAAGGCTTTGGTAATTTGATAGCGACCTATCTTGGTTCAAAAGGTGCCAAAGATGTAAAAGCACAGTCATTTATGCCACATGAGGAGCAACCACAGGAAATGTCGCTCGAAGAGTACATGATGCAAAATTATGGAGGGGAGCCGACTTAGGTTGGTTTCTTTTTATACCAATAGTTAGTATCTTGTCCTGAATAGCAAATATTTGGGGTGAATTATGGCTATACAGCCTTGCAAGGAGTGTGGTGCGCCAGTAAGTGATAAGGCAGAAACTTGTCCAATGTGTGGCGTAAAGCAGAAGAAGAAAACATCTAAGTTGGCATTAATTTTTGCGGGCTTGGTTCTTATATTTATCTTCGTAGAGCTATTTAAGAGTGACCCTACTGATACGAATAATTCAGTGGCGGCTAAAAAGGAAGAAAACAAAGCTGGTGTAATGTTGTTTTACATACAAAATCAAATTAAACAGAATGCTAAAGATCCTGATTCTGTGCAATTTAGAAATGAAAAGATAAACAATAATACCGATGTGGGCGCAGTCGCATGTGGTCAATACAATGCTAAAAATTCATTTGGTGCATATACTGGTTATAAAGGCTTTGTGGCTATAGAGAAAACACAAAAAGCATATTTTGAAGATGGGCCAAATGAAAGCGAATTTGCAAAATACTGGAATAAATATTGCGCAGGATAAATCCTATTTTAAATAAAACCGTCCTTATGGGCGGTTTTTTATTGCCTGAGGAAAAGTTATGGCAGCAGCATCCCTTGGTCGGTTGACTCTAGATTTAGCAGTAAAGCTCGGTTCATACGAACAGGGCATGACGCAGGCGGAACGCAAAACCAAGCAAACCACTGATAATATGAATAAAGCTTTCGCTGGATTCAAGGATCAGGTAGCAGACGCTTTGGGTGGAACGCAATTGGGTTCGATTGTTGATTCTTTTAATACAAAAATTGGATCTTTAAAAGGCGGAGTTTTGGTTGCTGGCGCAGCACTTTCAGGCATGGCTGTTGGTGGCATAGTTGCTGCTATTGGTGGATTAACCCACTTAGCTATTGAGACAGCTAAAGCGGATAGTCAGTTGCTAGTTCTGGCAAATCGAGCCAACACAAGCGTAAAAAGTTTTCAGATTTTAGAGTACGCATCCCAAGGTTTAGGTGTGTCCCAAGATCAGCTTGGTTCTATTTTGGCTGATACTCAAGAGAAACTTGGTGAATTTAGCGCAACTCAAGGCGGTGGGGCTGCTGATTTCTTTGATGCACTAAAAAACAATACAAGATTATCTGAAGATCAGATCAAATCATTTTCCAAAACACTCCAAGGTAAAGATGGTATCGAAGCCATTCAAATGCTTAACGATAAACTGGATGAGCTTGGCGTAACATCACAAGAGCGCCGTTTTGTATTTGAGAGCTTGGCATCAGATCTGGGTAATCTTGCGCCGCTATTTGCGGAAAATGGCCGGCTTTTAGATGACTATGGAAGAGCGTTAGAAGATGCTGGCATCCTTAAAACAGAGGAAGCTATTAAACAATCGCAGCTTTTAGCAGCACAAACACAGGCTGTTAATCTGCAATTCCAAGGCTGGAAAAACCAACTAGTCTCAGGATTTATGCCAGCAATTGTGGATGTAGCAAATGCGATTTTCGGCACATCGAAAAATGGCATTCAACTTCAACAAGTTGGTGAGGGTATAGGCTCTGTACTAAGAAGTGTCACCAAAGTTGCTCTTGGGGTCTCAGCGACTTTTAGTATTGCTGGCAAATTGATTGGTGGCGTAGCTGCTGCAATTGCTGCACTCAAGGGTGAGAAAATCAATACCATCAATATTATGTTTGATGATATTGCTGCCACTCTTGATGATTATGGAACTCGTATAAATTCATTAAGTGAATCTAGTTCCACCGCAAGTAAATCATCTAACAATCTAGTCAATGCTATTCTGGCTGTTAATTCAGCTTCTACCAAGTCTGCAAAGGGTCTTGCATTAGATACTAAAGCAGCTGATGAAAATGCCAAAGCCGCTGAAAAACAAGCTGCAGCAAAAACCAAGGCAGCAAAAGAGCAAGAAAACCTAAATAAGATGGTTGGTGCTTCCGCATTGTCTGGGTTGCGCATTAAGTCATCTGAGGCATTTGCTGGTGGTCAGGTCCGTGGCTACACGGCTAATTTTGCTCAAATGGCGCAAAAATCTTTAGGATCCGACTTAAACCGCTTTACCGCGTTCAATGACTTATATCACAAAGGCACAAATAGCAAACATGCAACAGGTAATGCTTTTGATTTCACAATTGCTGATGCATCTAAGTCTGCTCAAGCTGTAGCTCAGCTTGAAAGTGTCGCAAAACGTTATGGCTATGTTGTAAAAATTCTTGATGAATATAAGCAAAAATCTGCACGTGCAACGGGTGGGCATTTACATGTATCTGTACTTGGATTTAAGGGCACAGCAGAAGCTGCAAAGCAGGCTCAAGATGAATTAAATCTGATTGCTCAAACCAATGAAGAAGCTAAGCGAATTCAGGAGGAGACTCAGCGAGCACAGCAATCTGTCGTTCAGCGATATTTAACTGACCGTGAAAAGCTTGAGCTTGATCATGGCCAAAAGCTAAAGGATATACAAAAAGCATTTGCCGGTGATCAGTCTGCAATTAAATATTACACAGATATGCAGAATGCTGCTTATCAAAAGGATTTGACTGAATATACCCAAGCGCAAAAGCTTAAAGATTTGAGCGAAAAGAAAGCCTTACTTGAAGTTCGTCAAAACTGGATGACTGCAGGTGACTATGCTGAACAGTATTATTCGCTAGTACGTGAAGAAATTTTAGCGACATCTGAATACTCACCTGATATGAAGAATGCCTTGATTAAGCAGGCAAATATTCAGCAAGGTATAGAGCAAAATGCAGAGCGTGAGCAGGTTTGGGGGGATTATCAGAATAGATTTGGTGCAGAAAAATCACCTTATCAACAAGATATTGATCTTTTAGATAAGGCTTTAAAACATAGACTTGTTTTAGAGACAGAGTACCAACAGCAACGAATTGCATTGCAATTGACTTATGGTGCGCAATACGGTGCCGATTTTGCGGGCATGATGATGGGCTTAGTTGATTCATCTAGTTCTGCATACACCGTTTTGGGATTGGCTCAAAAAAGCTTTGCATTGTACTCAGTCATGATGGACAGCAAAGTAGCTATTTCTAAAGCATGGGCTTCTGCTGCATTCCCATACAACATGCCCGCAGTAGGTATGGCAGTAATGCAAACAGGTCTGCTTGAAGCGGCTGTTTCAGCACTTTCTCCTGTCGGGTTTGCTGGGGGTGGGTTTACAGGCTTTGGTGGCAAGTACGAGCCAGCAGGAATCGTCCACAAGGGCGAGGGGGTACTGAATCAGGAAGAAATCGCTGCATTAGGCGGGCCAGCAGGTTTCTTTGCTTTGCGAGATTCTATCCGTAATGGTTTTGCAGATGGTGGTTTGGCTTTGGATGCGCCTAAATTGATGAATGTTCAAAGCCCTGCTATGCAAGATTACGTCAATCAAACACAGCAGAATGCTTCAGCACAACTAACCCCACAGCACTTGCAAATCAACAATATTCTAGATCCATCTATTGTTGGTGATTTTATGGGGACAACTGCTGGAACCAAAACATTCATGAATTTCATTAAGAATAATCGAACATCATTGAAGGCAGTTCTTGCATGATCATATACACTGAATTGTTTGGTGATGTAGTTTTATTAACATCACCAGCATTGGTCGGCGCGACTGAAAAACTAGGCTTTAAAACCGATGTTTTTGAGTCTAAAAACGGCTCTGAGGTGAGAACCCCACTACGAGACAAGGCCCGGCAAACACTGGGCTTTTCTTCTATTGCTGTTTTGAAAGAGATTGCACAACATTTCAATGTGCAATGGGGTGGAATCCGTAAAAATTGGGCAGTTCCACTGTTTCAAGAGTCTCAATATGTCGGGGCCGTTGATGGTGATTTCATTGAATGCCGTACTGACATTTATTCTTTTTATGCAAAATCAATTGCTGTTTTACGAAATGGCAGTGAATTTAAAATCGTTGAAATTGCATCTGTAGAAAGCAATGGCTTACAGCTGACTGATCCAGTGGTGATGGCAAGTGCAAAGCTTTATCCAGTGCGCTTGTGTTTTATCAGTGGTGATATTTCACGTCAAATTAGTGGCATCCACGCTCAATGTTCGATTACGTTTAATGTAATTGATGAGCCTGAAGCGCAAGAGTCAACGCCTGCTCAATTTCTTGGTGATGACTTGTATTTCTTCTGCTTGACCTATTCTGGCGACAGCATGGAAGCAACTATATCTCAACATCAGGACATTATAGATAACGAGATTGGTGTGGTTTTTCAGGGTACGAATTGGAACTTTGCACGTTACTCAAAACAGTATCGAGCAGTAATTACAAATCAATCTGAGCTTTATGATTACCGTCGATTCTTATTCCGTAGACAAGGCCGATTTCGGCCTTTTTGGTTGCCGACATACGAATCAAATATGCGCTGTAAAAGCACTGGCCTAATTTCATCAGTCTTGCTTGTTGAGCGGGATCAGCATAAACAGCTGGCGGATCTGCGCAAGCATATTGCAATTAAAAGCGATGGTATTTGGACTGCACACACGGTCACAGCATCAGCGCCAGTCGCAGGAAACTCAATACAGATCACAATCACGCCAGCATTGAATAAAAATGCCAGCGCTATTGAGCGGATATCGTATCTTGGCCTGCATCGTCTTGATGCGGACTCGATTGATATTCACTTTCACGGTGCGGGCATTGCTGAAGTATCGGTGCCGATTTTAGAAATAGGAGTCTGACATGGGTGTACGCACATTCTTTCGAAATATGTTTGACTCAGCAACACGTCGTGAGCTGTACGAGTTCACTCGCGGTACAGAAAAGTTTTACTACACGTCTGGCGATGCAGAAGTTGAACTGAATGATGTAGTGTATGAGCAAATTACAATCTCACGTAGTGAAATCAAAAATAGCAGTGATCTTGAAAAAGATCCGCTTGAAATCACATTTGCACGCGATTCTAAGTTTGCACAAGACTGTCTACGCTCAGCGCTCGAAGAAAACGTATATGTAAAAGTGATTAAACTTCAGCATGGCAAACAGTCTATTTTATGGCAAGGCCGTGTTGTATCTGTGAAGCCTTCAGGTGCAAGTATCGTTCTAAAATGCGAAACGAACTATACGAAGCTGGGCCGTGCAGGTGCGCGACTTAAATTTCAGCGTACGTGTTGTCATGATTTGTACGGCAATGGCTGTCGTCTCAATAAAGCGGATTGGGGAGTGCAGACAACGATTAAATCAGTAAGTGTTAATACAATTGAATTACGTGATCTAAGCTTTGATGACAACTATTTCCGCCTTGGCATGCTTCAAAGCGCATTCGGCGTCAGTGTAGGTATTGAATCCAGCGCAGGCAATACAGTGAATATCATTCGCCGACTGGACTCGCTTGCAGATCAAATTACAAGTGATGCTGATTTGTTAGCGTATGAAGATGCAATTTTAGAGCTGGATCAGGCCATTGCTGCGCGTGATGCGCTGGATGAAGACGATCCTGATTATGAACAGGACTTTGCCGATGCGCAGGCTCTGGTAGAACTAAAGCAAGAAGCCGTTAATGTGGCTTCTGAATCCATATTTTTTGTTGTGGCATATCCAGGCTGTATGAAGTCACTTACTGCATGCGACCGCTTTAATAACACGGAAAATCATTTGGGATTTGCATATATGCCCGAAGACAATCCATCTACTACGAGGAACGCATAATGTGGGCAGTCGTTGCGATTGTAATATCGCTTGCATCGTTTTTCATGCAACCAAAGATGAAGACCACCACGCCGAGTCCGGGTGAGCAGGAAGGAACGAAAGCTGATGAAGGTGGCTCAATTTGTGTGATTTTTGGCACCTGTGATGTGTCGCCAAACTTCACTGCATTTAAAGCAGAAGCACCCGAAGCAATCCAAAAATAATAGGTGATTTATGGAAAATCAAAACAGCCCGCAACCAGCGGGCTTTATTTTTGTCCGTCATATCCGTGCATGCGGGATGTGTACGCTGGGTGCAAAGCGGTTCTTTATGAATTATGGGCTGTCCAGTGCGGAAGTGCAGGAATTTTATAAAAACGGAATGTCGGTCGAAAAATTTAATGAGTTATTCGGACACGATCCAATGGCACAACAAGTGATCCGGAAGGCACAAGATGAAGAAAAAGAAATCAACGGTCGGCTATAAGTACAGAGCGAGTGCGCATGCTGTCTTGTGCCATGGCCCAGTAGACTCGATCACAAAGATATCTTTTCAAGACAAAGATGCGTATTTGAATGAAGAATCTGAAAATAAAACTATCACTGTTGATAAGCCGGCATTATTTGGCGGTGATGAGCAGGCAGGTGGAGTACAGGGCAAAATTGAACTGCATTTTGGTGCATACAGTCAGCCAAAAAGCACAAAATTGGAGGAGATCTGCAGTTCTATTTCAGATGCTTTTAATGGCTTGATTTCTGCTTACCGCGGTGTTGTTTCGGTCGTGTTTGATAAATTTTATTACGGCACATCACCACAGTTTCCAGAATCAACTTGGCGTGTAAAACGGATTCATACTCGTCATGATGGTCAACTGCAGTGGTATGACGAAAAAGCGGAAATTAATGCGCGTGTAATCTCGAAATCTTTAGACTCTGCATATAAATATCATGTGCAAAGCGGATTTACAGCGTTGTCACAGCTGGCATCTTTTGCCGCTATAGATTTCAATGATTCAGCTTGGCCTGAAGCGCAAAGCCCATTTGGCTATGTAAATGGATCTGGCCTGCCTGCACCAAATACGCAGATTTTACCCGGTGAAGGCAAAGCAATTATGATTCGAGAACGTATCAA